>DASTFB010000102.1 GCA_035709005.1 Candidatus Methylomirabilota bacterium
AGCGCGCGGTCTGAGCGGCGACCTGGCGCTCGAGCTCGGCCCGGAGCGGGTGGACGGCGGCGCGCGTGCCAGGTCGGCGTCGCTTCATGCCCGCCCGGGCTCGGGACTTCACCGGACCGCGCTTGCCGCGCCTCACGGCGAGTCCTGGGCGGCCATGGAGCTCTGATCGTCCACCGCGGCCGCGGCGAATGCATAGGGCGGCCAGGGGCCGCTGGCTCGCATCCTGAGCGGCCTGAGCTGCGGGCGGGCCCGGGCAAGGCTCGCCCGATAGCGCGCGCTCGTGCCGCGCGGCACCAGGTGGTGGACGCTCACCAGCAGCGGCGACCGGTCGTGGCGCTCCACGCGCTCGGCGCGAACCAGCCGGCCCAGCGCCCGGCGCAGCGGGGCGAGCTCGGGGGCGGTGCTGGCGCGCTGATGTGCGTGTAGACGGCGCGCGAGATAGCGGGCCCCGGGTCCGAGGGCCTCCAGCGCGCCAGCGGCGGGCTCCTCGACGCCGGCCGTGGCGCTCCCGTACACCCGGAGCGTCATCTGCTCGCCCCCGTCGACGAGCGAAAGCGCCTCGCGGAGGCCGGGGGCCCGTCGGCGCAGCCACTCGATGAGCGCCGGCTCGTCGCGGACGACCGACCCGAAGCGCGCCGGGAGCACGGCGGAGGCGCGACGGGCCAGGCGTCTCACCACCGCGTCGTGCGCGCGAAGCGCGGCGACCTCCACGGCAGGAGGATCGGGCAGCGTGCCGGTCACCGCGATGAGGTTCGACCAGCGCGCGAGCTCGAGCGGCTCGCCGCCCAGGCCGACCCCGAGCGCGCCGGGGGCCGGCGCCCTCAGCACCGCGTACAGGTAGCGTACGCTCACGGGCGTGCGCGCCGCGGAGGGCGCCGGCGGCGCTGCGCCCGGCGCAGGCCATCGGCCGCGCACAGCAGCGCGGACAGGCGCAGATATACGAGGTCGACGCCGGCCAGGCCGAGGACGACCTCGCCGTCGACGACGATCCCCTTGTTGAGCACCTGATCGACGAGGTCCAGGAGGCTCGGGCCGGCCCCGTCCAGGAGGGTATCAAGCCCGGCCCGAGGGCGAGACAACGCGGCCCGCCGAGGCTTCATCGGCTCCCCGCGACGAACGTGTAGGCGGGCCACGGACCGCTCACCGTGGCCCGAACGCCGGCCCGGGTGAGATCGGGCAGGAGCCGTTTCACGGCGGCCCGGAACCTTGCCGCGCGAGAGACGGGCACCAGGAAGGCCGCGTCGAGCAGGATGCGGACGCCGCCGGAGGCTTCGGCGATGGGCTGCCGACGCGACTGGTCGGCGAGCCGGGTGAGGCGCCGGTAGAGCTGGTCGGCCGCCCTCGCGGCATCCTGCCGGCGCCGGGCGACGAGCTCGCGAAGCTCCAGCTTGCGAAGCAGGAAGGCCGTGCCGCGGCCGCCGGTCGGCGCGCGCCCGGAGCTCTGGCGTCCTGCCCGGACCTCGTCCTCCGACCACGTCACGCGCACGCCCCACTCCTGGCGTCCCCCGATGCGGCGGGCCAGCCGGCGCAGGCGTCCCCGCTGGCGCCTGACGTGGGCCAGCGCCCGCTCGTCGCTGGCGAAGAGGGTGAAGAGCTTCATGGGGATCACCGTGGCGGCCCGGGAGAAGTGCTCGACTACGCCCTGGTGACTCATCGCGCAGGCCGACACCCACCGGAGATCCTTGAGCCCGCGCTCGATCGGCGCCGAGCCATAGCGGTTCAGCGGGGCGTCGGCCGTGACGAGCCACAGATCGTCGCCGGCCTCGAGGACGCGGACGTTGCTCGTGCCGGGCAAGCCGCGGGGCGCGCTGCGGAGGGACGGCGGTCGCCGGTGGTGGACCAGACAGTAGAGATACGTGGCACTGCCGTCGGCCGCCTTCACCATCGAGCGCGGGCCCCGACGATTACTCCTCGTCCCAGGTACGCGCCTCCACGCCGGTCACCTTCATGTCCCCGGGCGCCGGCTGCCCGCTCTGGGCCCGGAGCTCCCGGAGCCGGGCCAGGAGGGTCCGCTCGAGCGCGGTGAACTCCTCGGCGGACAGCTCGCCCAGCTCCAGCTGCATCTGCGCGGCCAGCAGCTCCTCGCGCAGCCGCTGCTCGTCGTCGAGCTCGGCGTCCACGGCCTGGGCGATCTTGCTCAGCACGAACTTGAGGCCGCCGACGAAGAGGCTGTCGAGGATGATCATGACGTGGCCTGCGCGCGCTCGAGCTTGAGGCGGATGTTGACGAAGTTGTACGGGGGCCACGGCCCCGTGTACCGGAAGGTGAGGGTGTCGTAGTGGGCGCCGATCTTCTTGACCCGGGCGTCGAAGGCCGGCTCCTGCTCGCGGGTCACCAGGAACGCGGCGTTCATGATCATGCGGTCGCCGATGGGCTTGTTGGCGCGGGAGGCCACGCAGACATCCCGGAGCTGGGCGAAGATCTCGCTCACGTAGCGCTCGGACCGCGCTTGCAGCGCGTGGTCGATCATCCGTCCGTACTGGACCCGGGCGAAGTACGTCGAGCCCTTCTGCGAGGCGATCTCGTTCTTGAGCCGGCGGATGTCCTCGTCGTCGCGCTCGATCTGCCGGATCACGACGTCGCGATCCCACAGGACCTTGAGCCCGAACTCCAGCTTGTCCGCCATCTTCGCCAGCACGTCGTGGAACGCGTGATAGGCGCTGCGCAGGAGCTCGACGATGTCCTCCCGGGTCTTGAACACGGTGCCGAAGGACATCGGGATCACGGTGTGGCGCTGCATCACCGTCTCGCTGACCCGCTCGTGGGCCAGGACGTTCTCGCGCGTGGGATCGTAGACCTCGATGGGCGAGTCGGAGACGACGGCCGCGATGTCCTTGTAATTGATGGTGTGAACCTCGGGGGACCCGGCCCCGATCCCGATGGGTCCGAAGCGCAGCGGGTCGGTGGCGTTGATCACGCAGTAGACGTACTTGCCCAGGTGGTCGACCGGCGCCGCGGCGTCCCGTCCCCGGCGCCGCGCGCTCGCGGGCGACGGCCGCCGCGCGGGTCTGACCGCGGCCCGCCCCTTACGCTTGCGTTTCATGTCTCTCGTTCTCCAGCAAGGCTCTGATCTCGACGACCAGCTCTTCGGGCAGACAGGGTTTGGTGATGAAGGCATCGCAGCCCGCATTGCGGGCGCCCTGCGAGTACCCCTCCAGGGCGTGACCGGTCAAGGCCAGCACGGGGATGCCCTTCGTGCGGGGGTCGCTCTTGAGCCGGCGGGTGGCTTCCCAGCCATCGAGCCCCGGCAGGGACAGGTCCATGACGATCAGGTCGGGCGACAGTTCGAAGGCGCGGGCCAGCGCCTCGTGGCCCGTGGCCGCTTCCGCCACCTGGTAGCCGACGTGCTCGAGGTAGAGCGCGTACATCTCCCGGTTGTCCGAGAAGTCGTCGACGAGCAAGATGAGGGGCCGCCCCATCACCGCGACACCGAACGGGGCAGGACCAGCGTGAACGTCGAACCCTTACCGGGCGCGCTCTGCAGCAGGATGTGCCCGCCCAGGACCGCGGCCAGCCGACGGCAGATGGCCAGGCCGAGCCCGGCCCCCCCGTACGCGCGGGAAGGCGAGTTGTCGGCCTGATTGAAGTCTTCGAAGATCCTGCTGTGATCGGCTTCGGCGATCCCGATGCCGGTGTCGGCGACGGCGATGAGGATCTGATCACGCTCGTCGTCGCAGGCCGCCGAGAGCGTGACCGTGCCTTCGGGGGTGAACTTCAGGGCGTTGGTCACGAAGTTCAGGACAATCTGCTTCACCTTCGCCCGATCGCTCTGCACCAGCGGCAGCGGCGCCGCGATCTCCTTGCTGAGCATCAGCGGGGCATGGCGGAGCATCGGCTCGACCTCGTGGATCACCTCGGTGATGAGCTCGGGCAGGGCGAACTCGGCGGTATGGATCGGCATCTTGCCGGCTTCGATCCGGGTGAGGTCGAGGATGTCGCTGATCAGGTTCAGCAAGTGGCGGGCGCTGGAGTCCACGCGGGAGAGGCCCTTCTTCTGCGGCTCGGACACGGCCCCGAGCACCCCCTGCAGCAGCATGCTCGTGTACCCCAGGATGGCGTTGAGCGGCGTCCGGAACTCGTGAGAGACGTTGGCCAGGAACTGGGACTTCAGCGCCGAGGCCTGCTCGAGGGCCAGGGCCTGGCGGCGGAGCAGCTCGTTCTGCCGTACGAGCTCGGCGGTGGCCTGCCGCACCTTCGCCTCCAGCTCGGTGGAGGCGCGCTTGACCTGCTCGTAGAGCCGTTCGCGCTCCAGGGCCACCGTCTCGTCGTGGAGAATGATGACCACGCCGATCAGCTCCTCGTGCGCGGAGCGAACCTTCCCGGCGACGGCTTCGTAGGGCACGCTCCGGCCGGTGGCCGGATCGATGAGGTCCACCGCGCCCCGGTAGCGGACGCTGTCACCGGCCACCAGGCAGCTGGCCACGAACGAGCCGATGTGCGCGTCGTTGGACTGGATCCGGGCGGTGACGTCGCCGGCGGCCCGGGGGCCAACGGTGAAGAGATGCTCGGCCGGATCGTTCATCAGGATGATGGCCCCGCCGGGGTCGGTGACGAGGACGGGGTCGGCCATGGCGTCGATCACGAGGCGCAGACGGTCGCGCTCGGCGCGAACGTCTGCCTCGGCGAAGCGCAGCCGGCGATAGTTCGCCTCCAGCTCTTCGCTGGCCGTGCGGAGGTCCGTCACGTTGTGCAGGACGGAGACGACGCGCCGCCCCGGCGCCTGCTCGCCGCCGGGGAGATCGCTGAGGACGGTGCTGATCAGCTCGAAGAGGAGGTCCGAGCCGTCGACGGGATCGACCAGGAGCAGCTCTCGCCGGGTCGGCTCGCGTTGGCCCAGGGCATGGCCGGCCAGCGCGGCGGAGAAGAGCATGTTGTTCAGGGCCACCGCCCGGCGCCGCCCCTCGCTCTCGCCTTCGACGCTGCCGAACAGTGACTCCGCCCGGCTGTTGCTCAAGACGATGCGGCCCTCTGCGTCGGTGAGGACCACGGGATCGGGGACCGCCTGGATGACGCCCTCGAAGAGGCCTCGCTCGCGCTCGAACCGCTTGCTTGCCGCCACGGCCCGGTGCGTGCGCTCTAGCCGTGCGAGCGTCGGTCCGAGCAGTCTGGCCAGCCACTCCGCCTCGCGCCGCGTGGTGTCGCCGGGCGGGCTGACCAGCAGCAGGCCGCTGGGCTCCCAGGAGCGGGAATCGCCGTCGGTCAGGGGGACGGCCAGCAGCGGAGCGCGGCCTCTGAAGGGGGCGCTCGCGCCGGGGCCGCCTCCGTTCAGCGAGATGAGGTGAGCTTCACCCCGCAGCAGCGCGGCGGCCAGGGGATGCCGCGCCCTGCCGAGATCCGCGACGAATCGGCTGGCGCGCACGGGCGACATGCCGAGGCCGGCGACGCCCACGAGCCGCGACCGCTCGGAATCGCGCACGAGGCAGAGCCCCTGCCGCACGCCGGCATGGGTACGCAGCCACTCCAGCGCCGACTGCGCGCACGCGGCGGGCTCCTCGCAGCCGAGCAGAAACTCGGCGAGGGCCAGCCGGGGCGGGCTTCCGTCGGCCCAGCCCGGGCGCGGGACGGGGCGAACCGAGGGACGAGTCGTCACCGGCTAGACGCGGGCGGGCCGCCGCCGCCGTCGGAGCAGGACGGCACCGTCGCTGGGCCCGTTGGGCGCGAGCTGGGCTCGGAGCGCGGTGTTTTCAGCGGCGAGGGACGCGGCCGTGCGCCCGTCCACGGCGGCCGGCCGGGACGCCGGAGCCACGTGGCCGACGGCTTCGGAGTACTTCAGATACGTGTCGATCGAGGCCACCACCACTCTGGCCTCGACCGTGATCAGGTCGATTCCCACCAGCGACACCCGAACCCAGGCGTCGATGACGATCCCCTTGTCGAGGACGCGATCGAGAACGTCGATCAGACTGGTGCCGCCTGACGCGCGCTCCACGGCCATCGGTCATCCTCCCTGCACGGACGCTCGGTTGCGTTGTCGACGGGGGCCGTTGCGGCGGCGCTGCGCGGCGAGTGCCGCCACCTTGCGTTCCAGGATACGGAGCTGCCGGCCCAGATCTTCGGCATCGCCCGGTGTCCGCCGGCCGGGCGCGAGATAGCGATCGTGCTTCCACCAGTCCAGGCCGATCTCTTGCGCTTTGTCGATCGAGCAGATGATCAGCCGGATCCGGATCGTGAGTAACTCCACTTCGGCGAGCGACACTTTGATGTCGCCGGCGATGGCGAGGCCCTTGTCGAGCACCCGGTCGAGGACATCGACGAGGGTACTGGCGCGGTAGTGAGTAGCGGGAAGATCGGCGCGCATCGCGGGATCCGAGCGGAAGTATAGATGGAGCGAGCCGTCCCGGAAAGGGCGACTTTCGCCCGCCGGTGGGGAATCGTTTTCTGACGGGAGCGGTCGCCGGTGCGGCGGAGGGACCCCCGATGTCAGATCGTCACATCGGCCCCTGAGACACCACGGGGGACGGCATCGCCGTCCCCCGTCGCTGCCGATCTAGCGCCAGCCGCCGCCGCCGCCGCGGCCGCCGCGGCCGCCACCGCCGTAGCCGCCGCCCCGGCCGCCGCCGCTCTCAGCCTTGGGCTTGGCGACTTCCACCTTCAGCCGGCGGCCGTCCAGCTCTCGGCCATCGAGCTCGCGGACCGCCTTCTGGGCGTCCTCCACCGTTTCCATCTCGACGAACCCGAATCCTCGCGAACGGCCCGAGAACTGATCGGTGACGACGTTGGCCGAGACCACCGTCCCCGACTGGGCGAAGAACTCACGTAGCCCCTCGCTGGTGGTGTTGAAGCTGAGACCGCCGATGAAGAGTTTTTGCGCCATGGTGGCGCCTCCTGATGCATCTTCCGCCTTGGTCTGAGCGTCTCGGAGCGCGGAAGGTTACTTGAGACGCCGTCTGACGAGGGTGACTCGGGGGTGAGCCCACAGCCGAACCAGACGGGCCCAGCTTACGTGAAAGCCCGCGCGTGCGCAATCGGCGTGGCGGGCCGGCGGTTCGGGACAGATTGACTCGCGCCGGGCAACCCCTTGTCACTCCCCGACGGGCGCGCGCGCTCGGCGCCGACCTTAACTGCCGGGCCCGGTTGAGAAAACGATTCTTCTCAGATTTGGCACCGCGCTCGCACTCCTTCGGGCCGCCATGTTCTCCAAGAAAGATTCCGTGCTCACCAGGACACGCAGCACGATGGGGCACCTGCCCCTGCGCCGGCTCATGCTCTGCGTCGACTGCGAGGTGTGCTTCGAGATCGGGGCGACGACCTGTCCGGCCTGCGGCAGCAACATCTGGGTCCCGCTGGCCCGGTTTCTCGAGGCCGCCCACCGCATGCGCCGGAGCGCCGACGCCACGAAGGTTCCCGCCAACCGCCGGCCGGGGGCCCGCCAGGTGCTCATCGTCGCGAAAAACCGTGTGAAGCTCTACCAGTACATGCGGCGGGCGTTCCAGGGGAACGAGAGCGTGCGGGTGCTCCTCGATCAGCGGGCCGGTGAGCGCCGCCGCTCTTCCAGCTCGGCTCCCGAGGCCGAGCGCCGGCAGGGTGACCGCCGTCAAGCCCGCCATGTCGACGACCTCCTCCGGGTCCTGGGCTGGGCCATCGTGCTGCAGGACGTCTCTGAGCCCCGGCGCCCGTCCACCCGCTGACCGCCCTCGCCGGCATCGTCTTTGCTCCGTAGCGCAAACGCACGGAAAGGAGGACCCCCCGTGATTGGCAGCCTGATCTTCGGTGCCCTGCTCGGCGGTGCAGCCGTCTGGTTCTACCGCGACCAGATGAGAGCGTACCTCGACGACAAGACCCGCTCCGCCCGCACCCGCGCGGCGGACACCCTGCAAGCGGCTTCCGAGAACTTGCAGGGCTCGAAGGAGACGATGGAGGGCGGGCTCGGCAAGGAGCGCCGGATCCGCTGACCGACGCGCTCAGGTTCCTGTCGACCCGAAGCCGCCACTGCCGCGCCCGCTCGGCGGGAGTTCCTCGCTCTCGCCGAGCTGGGCACGCTCCACTCGCTGGATGACGAGCTGGGCGATGCGCGTGCCCCGTTCGAAGGTCACCGGCGCCGCATCGTGGTTCACCAGGAGCACCTGGATCTCGCCGCGGTAGCCGGCATCGATCAGCCCGGGCGCATTGAGCACGGTGACGCCGTGCCGGAGCGCCACCCCCGAGCGCGGCAGCACGTATCCCGCATAGCCGGCCGGGATGGCGACGGCGATCCCGGTGGGGACGAGGGCGCGGGCGCCGGGCGCCAGCGTGACTTGGGACGCCGCCAGCAGGTCCAGACCGGCGTCGTCGGGGTGGGCGTACGTGGGCAGCGGCAGGTCGGGATCGAGACGGCGGACCGGCACGCGGACCAGGTCAGAGCCTCCCTCGTTGGGATTTGGCGCGGCGGATAGTAGCATGGTCAGCCGTGTCCGACGCCCTGACCGGCATGACGGTCGTCGACCTCGCCACCTTCCTCGCCGCCCCGATGTGCGCGACATTGCTCGGGGAGTTCGGCGCCGAGGTCATCAAAGTCGAGCAGCCGGGCGGCGGCGACGACCTGCGCCGGCTGGGGCGGGCGGTCGCTCCCGATGCCTCTTCTTACTGGTGGTTCGTCGAGGCCCGCAACAAGAAGTCCATCACCTGCAACCTGCGCTCGCCGGAAGGCCAGGCCCTGGTCAAGCGGCTGGCGGCCGGGGCGCACGTCATGGCCGAGAACTTCCGCCCGGGGACGCTCGAGCGCTGGAACATCGGCTGGGAGGCCCTGTCCGCCGTCAACCCGGCCCTGGTTCTGGTGCGGATCTCGGCCTTCGGACAGACGGGTCCCTATCGCCAGCGTCCAGGGTTCGGCCGCATCGCCGCCGCTGTCGGGGGCCTCGCCTATCTTTCCGGCTACCCCGACCGGCCTCCCGTCACGCCCGGCACGCCGACCGTGCCCGACTATCTGGCCGGCGTCTTCGGGGCGCTCGGCGCGCTGATCGCGCTGCGCCACGCCGAGCGCACGGGACAGGGCCAGGTGGTAGATGTCGCGCTCTACGAGCCGATTCTCCGCGTGCTCGATGACGCGATCGCCGTGTACGGCCGTACGGGCCACGTGCGCGAGCGTATCGGCTCCGGGACCGAGAGCGCCGTCCCCCACAACCACTATCGGACCGGCGATGGGCGATGGATCGCCATCGCCTGCACGAACGACCGGATGTTTCTCCGCCTGCTGACGGCTATGGGGCGGGCGGATCTCGGTGCCGATCCGCGGGTTGCGACGATGCCCGCCCGCCTCGCGCACCGGGCGTTCGTGGACGAGCTGGTGTCCGTCTGGGTGGCCGAGCGGGACGCGGCCCGCACGCTCGAGATCCTGGCGGCGGCCGAGGTGCCGTCGTCGCCGGTGATGAGCGTCGCCGACCTCTTCACGGATCCCCAGGTGCAGGCGCGCCACAACATCGTGTCCATCGCGGCGGGCGCGCTGGGAGCGCTGGCCATGCCGGGTGTGGTGCCGCGCCTCACCGCGACGCCGGGCCAGATCCGCTCGGCGGGGCCCGCGACGCCGGGCGAGCACAACGAGGAGATCTACTGCGGCCGGCTCGGCCTCGCCAGGGCGGAGCTCGGGCGATTGCAGGAGCGCGGGATCGTCTGACCGGGATGTCAGTGGGCGCTGCGGCTCGAGCGCTCGACCCGCCCGGCGTCGGTGGCGACCACCATCTCGCTGAGCTGGCGCAGGATCTCCTTGGTGAGCAGCGGGCGGTTGTGGATCAGCCAGTCCAGACGCTCGGCCTTGATGACCAGCAGGTCGACGTCGGTCTGGGCCACCGCTCCTGCCGAGCGCGTGCCGGACTCGCGGAAGAGCGCCATCTGCCCGAAGAGCTCGCCCTCGCCCAGCGTCGTCAGCACCCGCTCGGTGCCGTCGAATTGCCGGCGGATCTCCACGGTGCCGGCGTGGACGACGTACGCCTCGCCGTGCGGATCGTCGCCCTCCCGGAAAATCGTCTCGCCGGCCTTGACCTTGCGACGCTCGACGTCGCCGAGGGTGAGGTTCTTGTAGATCTCCAGGCCGATGGAGGGCAGCGACGATTTCGCCTCCACGGGCAGCCGGGCGTTCGTCCAGCCGCCCAGGCCGCCCTTGAGGACGCGGGCGTTGACGTAGCCGCGCTGGCGCAGGAGCCTCGCCACGCGGGCGCTCGTCTGCTCCTCGCGGCTCGTGCAGTAGGCCACGATGAGCTGCCGGGGGTCGGCGTCGAGCTTGATCCGCCCGCTCTCGGCCTCCTCGGGCTCGAGCCGCACGGCCCCGGGCAGCTTCAGCGGGCTCGTCTCGTAATCCGTCTTCGTCCGGGCGTCGAGCAACAGCGGATTCACCCCGTTCTCCATGAACCCGATCACCTGAGCGGGCAGCACGCGGTAGCGGTTGCGCCACCACCGTCGTCCGGCCATGCCCCCAAAGGCGCCGACGCTGAGCAGCGTCACGCCGATCGTCGCCCACGCCCAGGGAAAGCCGCGGGGCGGAGGGTTCTTCACCTTGAAATCTGCCTCGGCCAGGACCTTCTTGACGTCGGTCAGATTGGGTAGCAGGCGGTTGGCCTCCTCGAAGCGGGCCAGCGCCGTGCCGTAGCGTCCGGCGAACAGCGCTTCGAGCCCGGCCACCCACAGCGGGCTGAAGCGGCTCTCGCCCGGCTGCACACTGGTGCCGTCGAGAAACTTGAGCACGTCGCCGGCCGGGATGAGGAAGTTGAAGCCCTGCACGATGGCTCCACCCCCCGGCGAGAGGGAGACGGCCGTGATCACGCCGACCAGGGAGGCGTCGCTGCCGATGGCCGGTCCGCCGCTGTTGCCGTGGCTGGCCGGGGCATCGGTCTGGATGAAGTCCTGGCCGATGGCGTCCTTGGGGAAGCCGGACACGGCGCCGTTGGTGACCGAGGCCTCCGGCATCATGCTCTGGCTCAGCAGCTCGTGGGACAGCACCACGGCGGGGAAGCCGAGGATGTGGACCGGATCGCCGATCTTGGCGTCCCGGGTGGAGATGGGAAGCGCCGGGTAGGGCCCCGCGGGCACGCGCAGCAGGGCCAGGTCCCGCCCGGAATCGGGCACCGGGCGATTGCTCGCGTCGAGCAGCACCGGCGGGCTGAACTTCCTCACCTCGGCCGGCAGGCGCGTGCCGTTCGAGAGCAGGACCGTCAGCGAGGGCCGCGCCGTGAACTCCATCCGGGGCATCGCGCGGTCGGTGGCGGCGCGGCGGATCCGGTCCTCGAGCTCCGGGCTCTGGCCGCGCATGAGCCGCCGGGCCTTCAAGGCGGGGTCGACGCAGGCCTCCTCGATCGCCTTCTTTTTCAGCTCGTGGGACACCCAGGGGGGCAGGCGATGGACCGGATCGACGACGTGGGCGTTGGTGATCAGCCAGCCGCGGCCGTCCACGAACCAGCCGGTACCGGTCTCGATGAACGGCGCCGGCTTGACGATGACCGGCCCCTGCCCGCAATCGAGCGAGACCTCCGCGTCGACTCGAGCGGTGATGAGCGTGACGGCTGGCTTGGCGCGGAGGATTGCCTCCTGCACGGTCAGGGCGTGGCCCGCACCAGGCAACGCGAGTCCGGCGATGATGACGAGCGTGCCGAGCCAGCGTGACATCGTCCGCACCCTACCATGGAGCCCGAATGCTCTGCACAGCCCGGGCCGAGACTCGCGGGGGGTGACGTGTCCTGTCACGTCGCTGACGGTTTTGGCAAGCCCCCGCGGGGGTTTGGTGTAGCCCCAGGCTTCACTACCGAGATTCTAACAGCTTGATTTCGCTGAGGTGATTCAAGTTTTACCGGTCTGGCATCGCCGGTGCACCACCAGCGTCCTGGAGGCGCTGAGCCATGATGGGGCTGTGGAGTCGGATCCTGAGCCGGATGCGGGACCGCCGCGGCTTCACGCTCGTGGAGCTGATCATGGCCGTGGCGATCATCGCCATCCTCGCCTCGATCGCCATCCACCTTTATGTGAACCTGGCCGCCAAGACCCGGCTGACGAAGGCCCAGAGCGAGGTCCGGACCATCGCGACGGCCGTGTCGGTGTTCGAGGGTCACATGGGGGCGCTGCCGCCGAACCTGGGCGCGCTCACGGCGCCCGCCACCAATGCAGCCGGCATGACGGCCGGACCTTTCCTGGCCCAGGTGCCCACGCCGCCCGGCGGGATGTGGACCCCTTACGTCTATCTCCCGAACCCCGACGGGACGTTCGCGGTCACGGTCTCGGGAGAGGGCAACACCATCAGCTTCCCCTAGAAGCGCGCGAGGTAGCGCGCCAGCGGAGGCGCTTCCCGCTCTCCCAGCCGGACGGCGACCCGCAGCTGCTCGAGGTATTGCTCGAGCGTCCGGCCTCCCAGGTGGATCTTGCGCTCGGTGAAGAAGGCATGCACGTCCCGTTCGAGCTCGGCCGCGGCCAGGCCGATCACGCCCTCGCACATCCGACGCAGTCCGTGCTTGGGGAAGATCCGGTCCATCTGCTCCCAGCGGTCCTTGACGAACTGCCAGGCGCGCTCGCGCGCGTGCACGCTCATGAGCGCGGCTCGCAGCACGAACGGGCCGTCCTGGGTGCGGACCTCTCCGTTGACCGTCCGCTCGAGTGTCTGGGCGACGAGCTCGGGCGGCCGGAAGCCGATGAGCGCGTAGAGGTAGCGTTGCTCTTCCTGGGGCGTGGCGGCGGTGCGGAAGCGCTGCAGGAACTGGGCGTAGCGACTGGCGTCGCCGGCGTGGGCCAGGATGGCGATGAGGGCCGGCACCACGCTGGCATCCACGGTGGTGGGGTCCCGCAGCCACTCGGCGTACAACTCGGCGGCGCGCGCCTGGGTGACGGGATCGTTGCCCAGCGTGCCCATCGCCCGCAGCACGTCGGCGCGGAGCTGTCGCGTCAGGTCGTCTTCTCCCTCGCGGGGGGCCCAGCCCAGGTCGGACACGATGGGGGCGAGCAGAGCTCGGGCGAAGGCTTCCAGCCGCGGGCGGTCGGTCGGGCCGAGGACGCGGTTGAGCGTCCCCAGCGAGGCCAGCAGGAGTGTCCACACGTTGCGGTCACGCTCGCCGTGGAAGCGGGTCGCCAGATCCAGGTACTCGGTGGCCGGCATGAGGCCGGCGGTGACGGCGGCCCAGGCGTCTGACACGAGGTTGAACCGCTCGATCGGCGCCAGGGTGTCGAGCCGCTGCACCAGCGCGTCCAGGAGATCGCCGGCGTAGCGGACCCGATAGAAGCCGTGCCCGCCGGCGTTCACAAGCGCCCACTGGAACCCCCGGGGCAGGGCGATTCGGGTCTCGGCATCCGTCAGCAGCAGCCGTTCGGTGGCCGTGCCGCCCGATGCTCCGAGCTGGAGCTGCACCGGAATCTGCCAGCGCTGGTCCCGGCCGTCCGCCGCCGTGGTGAAGGGCGGAGGCTCCGGCAGCGAGGTGAAGCGTTGCTGGGAGAGCACGAGGTGGGTGCCCTCCCGGCGGGCGCTCACCAGCGGGAAGCCCGGCTTGAAGACCCAGGCGTCCATGACGGCGGCGATGTCCGCTCCCGAGACGCGGCCCAGCGCGGCCCACAGGTCCCCGGTGTCCGCGTTGGCGTAGCTGTGGGCGCGCAGGTAATCACGGACGCCCGCCCGAAAGACGTCGGCCCCGAGGTACTGCTCCAGCATGCGCAGGACGGAGGCGCCCTTCTCGTACGTGAGCACGTCGAACATCGCGTCGGCATCCCGGGCCGCCCGCACCGCGTACTCGATGGGGCGCGTCGACCAGAGGCCGTCCACGGTGAACGCGGCCGTCCGAGAGACCCCGAAGGTGTTCCAGCGCTTCCACTCGGGCTTCCAGGCGTCCACGGCCAGCATCTCCATGAACGTGGCGAAGGCCTCGTTGAGCCAGATGCCGTTCCACCAGGACATGGTGACCAGGTCGCCGAACCACATGTGGGCATTCTCGTGGGCGACGACGTCGGCGATGCGCTCGAGCTCGCTGTGCGTGGCCTGGCGCTCGTCGACCAGGAGGGCCGTCTCCCGGAAGGTGATCGCGCCGAGGTTCTCCATCGCCCCGGCGGCAAAGTCCGGGATGGCCAGCAGGTCCAGCTTGTCGCCCGGATAGGGCAGCGCGTAGTACCGCTCGAAGAACGCCAGCGACGCCGCTGCCACCTGGAGCCCGAAGCCGGCCAGCCGGCGCTTGCCGGGCACGCACCAGACGCGGACCGGCGCCTGACCGACCGGCACCGGGTCGGTGGCCTCCAGCTCGCCGACCACGAACGCGACCAGATAGGTGGACATCCGGATCGTGTCGGCGAAGGTGACGACCTTCTTGCCGCCTGCGATCCGCTCCCCCGTGATGCGGGTGTTGCTGACCGCGGTGAGCGCGGGATCGATCACGAGGGTGGAAGCGAACACGGCCTTGAAGCTCGGCTCGTCCCAGCACGGAAAGGCCCGCCGGGCGTCGGTGGCTTCGAACTGGGTGGCGGCCAGTGTCCGGGTCGCTCCGCTGGCGTCCTTATAGGTGCTGCGATAGAAGCCGCGGAGCTTGTCGTTGAGCGTTCCCTGGAAGGCCAGACGGAGCTGCCAGGTGCCCGGGCCCAGCGGCTGCTCGAAGGCGAGGCGGCACCGCTCGAGGTCCTCCTCCAGGCTCACCGCAGCGCGGTACGTCGCGCCGGCCCCGCCGGTGACGACCGCCTCGGTGATCTTCAGCTCGGCGGCGTTCAGCACGATCTCCGCGGTCGCTTCGGTCACCTCGAGGGTGACGACCTCCGAGGCGGCGAAGCTGGCCGTGGTGAGATCGGGCTCGAGGCGCAGCTCGTAACGCGTGGGGGCGACGTGGCGAGGTAGCCGGTACGGATCCACCGTGTTGACCTCCCGGGTGAGCGATGACCGCGCTCCCACTCTACTCCAGGAGTGGACGCGTGTGCGGCCGCCGTCGTCCGTTTCATGTTGATTCGTCCCCGACCGAGCGTGCTGCAGCCGCGGTGCGATCCAAAGCGGCTGCTCCCAGCACGCCGGCGAGCAGACCCGCCAGCAGGTCCCACCCGGAGGAATGGCCGATCCGGGTGAGCCGGCCGGCGGCTACGATGGCGCTCGAGGTGGATCCGGCCGCCAGGGCGCCCGCGAGGTCGTGGAGCGGTTCGTAGCCTTCGCCCGCGAGCAGATCCGCCAGCAGCACGGCGCTGATGGGATGGGTGCGGGCGCGGGCGACGGCCCGGAGCCGCGCGGCCGCGCCGGCCCAGTCCTTCGCGGTCCGATCGTTGCTTCCGAGCAGCGCGCGCGCGAAGAAGGCGCCCCCGACGAAGTCGTCGCCGGCGGGGGTCAGGCCCGGCCCCAGCCCGATCAGGCCCTCGGCAGCGAGGGCAGCCGCGGCCGGGTCGTCCTCGGCGCACGCGCGAGCCAGAGCCGTGGCCGCCTCCCTCGCGCCGTCGAGGGGAAAGGCCGGGACCCGGCCCAGCAGCAGCACGCCGAGGCCCGCGGCCTGGCCAAGCCTCGGCAGGACGCTGCGCAGCGCGCGGCAGGCATCCGCCAGCCGGGCGCGGTCGGCGCGATCCACCGGCGACGGCCGCCAGACGGAGGCCTGCGAAGCGTCCAGGCTCACGCCCTCGAGCTGATCGGGCAGGCGGGGCACCAGGACGGCACGGGGGTGCAGGCTCGCACCCGCCCGGCCGAGCCAGATGAGCTCACCGCCCGCCGCGAGGTAGGCGGATGCCGAGAAGGCTCCGATCGGGTGTATCGCGTCGGCACGCGCGAGGGCGACCTGCGCCCGCCAGCCTATGCAGAGGACGGTCAGCGGGGACGGAGCCACGGGGCGGAGGCTACCACGTGGCCTGTCCTGATAAGGTGAGGCGGTGCGCCTCACTCGGCTCGCGGCACTGGCTCTCTCGCTGAGTCTCGTCGCCGCCGCGCCCGGCGAGCGGACCGCCGTCGAGGAGTTCGTGCAGCGCCACTGGAAGACCCCGCTGGCCGAGCAGGGGCCCGCGCCGGCAAGGTTCTCCCCGCTCGAGGCCTCGCTGCACCCCGAACAGTGCGGCGCCTGCCATCCCGCGCAATACGCGGACTGGCGCACGAGCTGGCACGCCGCCGCGATGGGACCGGGAGTGCTGGGGCAGGTGCGCGAGATGCTGGCGAGCTCGCCGGCCCAGGCGCTGTCCTGCCTGGGCTGCCACGCCCCGCTCGCGGAGCAGGCGCCCGTCGTTCGGGCGGCCGAGGAGTTTCGTATCAATCCCGTGTTCGAGGCCGATCTCCTCGGCAAGGGATTGACGTGCGCGGGCTGCCACGTGCGCGCGCACCAGCGCTTCGGACCGCCGCGGCGCGATGGCACGCTGGAGAGCCCCGGACCGCGGGAGCGTCTGCCCCACGGCGGCGCCACCCGGACGGCGGCGTTCCTGGCGGCCGAGTTCTGCCGGGGCTGCCACCAGTTCGACTCCCGGGGCCTGGCTCTCAACGGCAAGCTTCTGGAGAACACCTACGAAGAGTGGAAGGCCAGCCGATTCGCGCGCGCGGGCGTGCAGTGCCAGGACTGCCACATGCCCGACCGCCGCCATCTCTGGCGCGGCATCCACGATCCCGACATGGTTCGGGCAGGGTTGACGATCACCGCCGAGGCCGGTGCGGCCCGCTACCGCGTCGGCGACACGGCGATCGTCACCCTCCGCATCGCCAGCACGGCCGTCGGCCATGCCTTCCCGACGTACGTGACGCCGCGCGTGGTCGCCGCCATCGAGGTGGTCGATGCCGCGGGCCGGGCCGTCGAGGGCAGCCGGGTCGAGACGGTGATCGGTCGTGAGGTCTCGCTGGATCTCTCGCGCGAGCTATCCGACACGCGCCTGAGCCCCGGGCAGAGCGCGAGCCTGGTCTATCGAGGACGGGTCGAGCGACCGGGCCTTCGCGCGCGGGCCAGCGTGACGGTGTACCCGGATGCCTTCTACACCCGCTTCTTCGAGGCCTTGCTGGCCCAGGGGGCCGGGCAGGGCGCCCCGGAAATCCGGCAGGCCCTGGAACAGACGCGCCGCTCGTCCTTCAGGCTGTTCGACACGGAGCTACCGCTGAGCTGACCTCAATCGGGCAGGCGCTCGCCCGGCCACGCCCAGAACAGAAGGTCCACCTCCGGCTCGGTGAACCTGAGCCCGTGCCGGAACGGGGCGCTGGGAAGGGGCGCGAGCTGGGAGACCCATACGACGGTGGCGGACTTTTTTATCTCGCGACGAGCGGGCGCCTCGTCGCTCGTCGGCAGGAAGGCCAGCTCGATGGCAGAGCCGGGGCGCAGCGACTCGGGCAGGACGACCGATGCGCCTTCCATGCTGACGTCGCCGGCGACGCCCGCGGAGTAGCCCCACGCCGGTTGCTCGGACTCCTGAGAGTACTTGACCAGGACCGGCGCATTGCACGACAGCCGGAACGTCCGGCGCTCGCGTAACGACATCCCGCCTCCTCGAAGGGTCTCCAACCCTAACAGGCGACGCCCGGGCCTGCCAAGGGGAACGCGCTGATGCAATTTGCCTAGCAGCCAGCGGCGGCGCCGTCGGCCCTGGAATCGGACCCCGCCGCCAGGTCATCCCCTTCGAGCCGAATCACCTGGGCGTGACCCATGAGGTCGCTCCAGGCCTCGACGACACGGACATCGTGGCCGCGCGCGCGCAGGGCGTCGGCGACGTCAGGGGCGAAGCGGGCCTCCAGCCTGAGCGCGTGGGAGCGCTCGCCCCAGGTTCGCCCGTAGAGCCAGCGCGGGGCGTCGACGGCCGCCTGCGGTGAGAGCCCGCGGAGGACCATGCGTGTCAGCACCGCGGCCTGCGTCTGGGGCTGGCCGTCGCCACCCATGGTGCCGTACACGATGCGCGGGCGGCCCCCGACCAGGTACATGGAGGGAATGAGCGTGTGCGCCGGGCGCTTCCGCGGGGCCAGGCAGTTGGGATGCGCGGGATCGAGGGAGAAGGAGGCG
Organism: Candidatus Methylomirabilota bacterium; assembly: GCA_035709005.1. Taxonomy (NCBI): domain Bacteria; phylum Methylomirabilota (SeqCode); species Candidatus Methylomirabilota bacterium. The sequence continues at coordinate 17,850 of DASTFB010000102.1, forward strand.
CCCCGGTTCTGCAGCAACACGCCGGTGTCGCCGGCCACCACGCCGGCCCCGAACTCGTGGTACGTGCTCTGGATGACGACCACCGCGTTGCCCGCGGTGTCGGCGGCGACGACGGCCACCGTGTCTCCCGCCGCCGGCTTGGCCACCGGCGGCGCGGCCAGGCGGGAGATGGCCTGACGTCGGCGGGCCAGCCGCTGGGGATCCAGACAGAGGTCCACCGGTACGGGAGCGACCGTGGGATCGGCCAGATAACGGTCGCGGTCCTCGAAGGCGAGCTTCGTGGCCTCGACGGCCAGGTGGACGTACTCGGCGTCGTCGACCGCGTCGAGCGGGAAGCCCGCGAGCAGGCTCACGATGGCCAGGGCGGCGAATCCCTGGGTCGGTGGCGGGGCGCTCGCCACCTCGCCGTCGCGATAGGGCACGCGCAGCGGATCGACCCAGTCGGCCCGGTGCTCGGCCAGGTCGGTGGCGCGCAGCGGGCTTCCCGCCGCCGCCGCACCGGCGGCGATGCGGCGGGCCAGAGCCCCCCGATAGAACTCCTCGGCGCCGCCCTCGGCGATGGCGGTCAGCGTCGCCGCCAGCGCCGGCTGCGCGAACCGATCGCAGGCCAGCCGGTCCGGGTGGTAGATCGGCCACAGCGAGCGCTTGATCTCGTCGGCCGCCTCGTCGGCGAAGAGGGCGGCGGCCTGGGCCGTCACCCGCCGCTGGCCGGCCGAAACGGCGAACCCCGAGCGGGCGTGGGCGATGGCGTTCTCGAACAGCGCGCTCCACCGGATGGGGGAGTGCATCCGCTCGCGGCTGGCCACGTGCGCGTCCCACCACCCGGAGACCGCGCCGGGCACCGTCAGCGCCGCGGGCCCGCCGCGGGTGGGAAGCGCGGAGCCGTACCGGGCCCGGTAGCTCTCGGCGTCGACGGCCGCCGCCGAGCGGCCCGCGGCATTGAGCACGCGCAGCGTCGCGTTGCGCGCATCGAACACCAGCCAGAAGCTGTCGCCCCCGACGCTGTTCATGTGCGGGTAGACGACGGCGATCGTGATGGCGGTGGCGATGGCCGCATCCAGCGCGTTGCCTCCCTGGCGGAGGATCGCGCGGCCGGCCTGGGAGGCCAGGACGTGGGGCGAGGCGACCAGCCCTCGCTGAGCGGGCGCCTGGGGCCGGTCGGCGGCGCGACTCACGGCCCGGTCAGGATCGCGGTTCCATCGTCGGCCGCGAGGCCTTCCCTGGCCAGCATCTCACGGGGCAGGGCCACCACGCCCGGAGCGGGGTCGAGGCCGCTGACCCGATGGCCCCGCTCGAGCAGCGCGATGAGGTCCCGTCCCGTGCCGCAGCCGATCAGGAAGATCCGGTCGTCGGGCTTCAGCGCGTGCCCGTACAGCTCTTCCCAGGACATGAGCCCCGACAGAATCGCCGCTTCGTGGCGGCCGAAGTCGGCCCAGGCGCTGGCGATGCCGTGTCGCAGATCGGAGAGTCGCAGGATTCCTGCGGCGAGGTACATCGCGGCCCGTGCGGAGAGGTCCAGACCTCGCGCGGCGCCCCACAGCAGCGTGTACGGCACCGCGCGCCCGCCGGACATGGCTGGATGATACTCCGCGCCGTTCAGAAAACGCCGGGCGTTCGTCGACCGGCTCCGGGCGCGGAGCCTGCTGACGGTCGGGGCGGCCCCCCCAGGCGCGGGCCGTGGCCGGGCATGGGTGCCGCCTGCGCGGCCATGATGATGAAGAACTCCTGAGGACCGCCGGCCTCGTGCCCGATCTGACCGGCTGGCTGTTCGACAAGACCGCATCCCCCTGTCCGTGCACATCGACCTGACCATGCGGTGCAACGAGCCTGGGACAGTACTGCGAGATCCGCGCCCTGGCCGACGGCCTCGGTGTCCTCTGCGGGTTCGATCCCATGATCACGGCCAGGAACGACGGGGACGCATCGCCGGTCGCGCTCCGGATCAGGCCGGCCGACCTCGAGCGGGTCCTGCGAGATCCGCTGGTGAACCCGGATGCGGGCGCGACGCCGGCGGGCGGGTGCCCGCCGCAGCGTCCCGATCCCGCCGACATTCCCTGCGGTGCCTCCCACAATGCCTCACCGGCTGGCCGACGCGCACTCGTGGAGCTTCGACCTGGCCTACGATCGGGCGACGCTCTACGCGGGGCCCGGCGGCGTTCACGTGGATCTGCACTGGTCGCTGGGCGACGCGGATCGGCGGCCCTGACCCTGCGCGCGGGCTGGCGTTGCGCACGGCCGGGGCCCGCGGCTACCATCGGCACCGCATGCTGCCCACCACCATCGTCGGCAGCCTTCCCAAGCCACGCTGGCTGGCCGAGCCCGAGCGGCTGTGGGCGCCCTGGCGGCTGGCGCCGGAGACGCTCGCCGAGGGCCGGCGCGACGCCGTGCTGGTGGCCCTCAAGGAGCAGGAGGCAGCCGGCATCGACGTCGTCACCGATGGCGAGCAGACCCGCCAGCATTTCGTCCACGGATTTCTCGAGTCGCTCGAGGGCATCGACTTCGGCCGGCGCGTCACGATCGGCATCCGCGCCAACCGATACAAGGCCGAGGTCCCCACGGTGACCGGGCCGCTGCGCCGTCGCCGGGCCGTGCACCTGGAGGAGATCCGCTGGGCCCGCGCCCACACCGAGCGGCGGCTGAAGTTCACCATCCCCGGTCCCATGACGATCGTCGACACGCTGGCCGACGAGCACTATCGCGACCGGGCCAGGCTGGCCCTGGAGTTCGCCCGCATCATCAACGAGGAGGCGCGGGATTTGGTGGCGGCCGGGCTCGACGTCCTGCAGCTCGACGAGCCGGCGTTCAACGTCTACATGGACGACGTGGCGGCGTGGGGCATCACGGCCCTCGAGCGGGCGATCGAGGGGCTCGCCTGCGCCACGGCCGTTCACATCTGTTACGGCTACGGCATCGACGCCAACATCGAGTGGAAGCGGACCCTGGGCTCGCAGTGGCGGCAGTACGAGAAGACGTTCCCGCTGCTGGCGGGCAGTCGCCTCGACGAGGTCTCGCTGGAGTGCGCCAACTCGCGCGTCCCCCTGGAGCTCGTCGAGCTGCTGGCGGGCAAGCGGGTGGCCGTCGGGTGCATCGACGTGGCCACGCACGAGATCGAGACCGCGGAGGCCGTGGCCGCGACGATCCGGCAGGTGATGCGCCACGTCCCGCCGGAGCGGATCTCGCCGAGCACCAACTGCGGCATGGTGCCGCTGCCCCGCGATGTCGCCCGCGGCAAGCTTCGCGCGCTGGGCGCCGGCGCCCGTCTGGTCAGGCGCGAGCTGGCGGGCTGAACGCCGCTCCGCCGGGCGATGCGCTGGCTCATCGACGGCTACAACGTGATTCGCGCCGATCCCGATCTGCGGGCCGTCGAGGCCCAGGGGCTTCCGGCCGGCCGGGCCGCCCTGCTGCGCCTGGTCGCCGGGGCGGCCGGCCGCGCCGGCGACCTGTTCACCGTCGTGTTCGACGGGGCGCCGATTCCGGGCGCGGCCGCGCCGCCGGGCCGGCTGCAGGTGGTGTTCTCGCGCCCGCCGCAGCGGGCCGACGACGTCCTGGTCCGCATGGCACGCCAGTACGGTAACGGCGCCGTCGTGGTCAGCTCCGACCGGGCCGTCCAGGACGCCGCGCGCCGGGCGGGCTGCGCCGTGCTCGGCGCCCCCGAGTTCCTGGGCGGGCTCGCGAGCCCGGCCGATACCGCCGAGACCGCCGACGACGCGGAGCCCGATCGCGCCGCTCCCAAGCGCGGCAACCCGCGTCGGCCTTCCAAGCGCGCCCGGGCCGCGGCGCGCGCGCTCAAGCGCCTGCGCCCGCGCTGACCGGCCTCGCCGGCGCCTGCCGGCGCCCCTGACGTATCCATAAATTGACACCGGACGGGGCGTCGTGACACCGTCGCCGCATGCTCCACCGGCTGCGGCTCGTCGTCTGGCCGCTGCTCGCCCTGCTCCTCAGCGCTGCCGCCACGGCGGCCCAGCCGGGCAGCGTCCCGAGCGTCGTCGTGCGCGTGGTCGACGGCGACACCATCCACGTGCGCGTCGACGGCCGGCTGGAGCGGGTCCGCTACATCGGCATCAACACGCCCGAGCTGCACCATCCCGCGCGCGGCGCCGAGCCCGGCGGGCAAGAGGCGCGGGAGGTCAACCGGGAGCTCGTCGACGGCCAGCCGGCGCGCCTGGAGCTCGACGCCCAGCGGCGCGACCGCCACGGCCGGCTGCTGGCCTACGTGTGGGTGCGCGGAGTCATGGTGAACGCCGAGCTCGTTCGCCGCGGCTACGCTCAGGTGATGACGGTGCCGCCCAACGTTCGCTATCAGGAGCTGTTCCTGACCCTGCAGCGCGAGGCCCGCCAGTCGGGGCGCGGGCTCTGGGGCGGCGCGTCGTGAGGCTGTCGGCGTGACGGTGTCCGGCCCCGTGTTTGCGCCTGTCGGCGCGGCCCCGTATCATACGAGCGACCCGTCTCACTCACACGGACGGTCAGGTTTGGAGGGACGGTGGTCACACCTCACGTGAGAGCGTTCACGCTCGAGGCGAAGTATCGCACCGAGGAAGGAACGATCTTCCTGTCCGGCATTCAGGCGCTGGTCCGGCTTCCCCTCGACCAGCACCGGGCCGACCGGCGGCGGGGCCTGCGCACGGCCACGCTCATTTCCGGGTACCGCGGCTCGCCGCTGGGCGGGCTCGACCAGGCCCTCGAGCGCAACGGGTCACTCCTGCGCGAGCACGACGTCGTCTTCGTGTCCGGCGTCAACGAGGACATGGGGGCGACCGCGGTCTACGGCAGCCAGCTCGCCAACCTGTTCCCGCGGCCCCGGTACGACGGCGTCCTCGGCATGTGGTACGGCAAGGGGCCGGGCGTCGACCGCACCGGCGACGTCTTCAAGCACGCCAACTACGCCGGCGTCGGCCGCCACGGCGGCGTGCTGGCGCTCGGCGGTGACGATCCGCTCTCGAAGTCCTCGACGATCCCCTCGCATTCCGAGGTGGCGTTCTACGACGCGCTCATGCCCGTGCTCTTCCCCGGCAACGTGCAGGAGATCCTGGACCTGGGGCGCCTGGGCTTCGAGCTCTCGCGCTACTCGGGACTCTGGGTGGCGTTCAAGATCGTCACCAACGTGGCCGACGAGATCTCCACCGCCGAGATGTCGGCCGACCGCATCGTCGTGCGCGACCCCGGGTTCGCCTTCGAGGGCCGCCCCTGGCAGGCCCAGCAGGCGCCCATGCTGATGCCGCCGTTCGGGCTCGAGACGGAGCGGGTCATCCAGTACGGGCGGCTGGAGGCGGCCCGGGCGTTCGCCGCCGCGCACGGGATCAACCGCATCACGGTGCCCACCGCCGATGCCTGGCTCGGGATCGCCGCTCCCGGCAAGACGTACTACGACCTCCGCGAGGCGCTGCGCGACCTGGGCCTCGACGAGGCGGCGCTGCGGCGCTACGGGGTGCGGCTGCTCAAGATCGGCATGCTCTTTCCCCTGGAGGCCGGCATCGTGCGGGAGTTCGCCCGGGGCCTGGAGGAGCTGCTCGTCGTGGAGGAGAAGCGCGCCTTCACCGAGCTGTTCATCCGCGACATCCTCTACAATCAGGCCGAGCGGCCCCGGGTGGTGGGTAAGTTCGACACGGCGGGCGCGCCGCTCGTGCCGGCCAGCGGGGAGCTCGATGCCGACCGCATCGCCCAGCTGGTGGCCTCGCGACTCGAGCGGCGCGTGCACCTAGAGTCGGTCACCGCCCGCGTGGCCCTCCTGGAGGCGCTGCGCGAGCGGCCGCAGCCGATCACGCTCGCCCGCCAGCCCTATTTCTGCTCGGGCTGCCCGCACAACCGCTCCACGACCGTGCCGGAGGGCTCCATCGCCGGGGCCGGCATCGGCTGCCACGGGATGGCGCTCTACATGGACCGCCAGACGATGGGCCTCACGCACATGGGGGGCGAGGGCGGGCAATGGGTGGGCATGGCGCCGTTCACCGAGACGCCGCACATCTTCCAGAACCTGGGCGACGGGACGCTCTTCCACTCGGGTTCCCTGGCGATCCGCCAGGCGGTCGCCGCCGGCGCCACCATCACGTTCAAGATCCTCTACAACTCGGCGGTGGCCATGACGGGCGGGCAGAACGCGGCCGGGGCCCTGCCCGTCCCGGACCTGACCCGGGCGCTCGAGGCCGAAGGCGTCAAGCGGATCCTGGTCGTGACCGACGAGCCCGGGAAATACCCGCGCGGGACGCGGTGGGCCACGGGCGTCGAGGTGTGGCACCGGGACCGTCTCGACGAGGCCCAGCGCCTGCTGCGCGAGACGCCCGGCGTGAGCGCGCTGATCTACGATCAGCGGTGCGCCGCCGAGAAGCGCCGGCTGCGCAAGCGCGGCCGGCTCCCCGACCCGGCGATGCGGGTCTACATCAACGAGGCGGTGTGCGAGGGCTGCGGCGACTGTGGGGTCAAGTCCAACTGTCTGAGCGTCCATCCCGTCGACACCGAGTTCGGGCGGAAGACCCAGATCCACCAGTCGTCGTGCAACAAAGACTACTCGTGCCTCGACGGCGACTGTCCCTCGTTCGTCACGATCGTGCCCCGGGGCGCCTCGCGCCGAAAGGAACATCCGGCGTTCACGGTGGAGCGCGAGCTGCCCGAGCCCGTCCTGCGCGTGGGCCGGCAGTGCAACGTCTTCATGACCGGGATCGGCGGCACGGGCGTGGTCACCGTGAACCAGATCCTGGGCACCGCCGCGCTGCTCGACGGCAAGCACGTGCTCGGGCTCGATCAGACCGGCCTCAGCCAGAAGGGTGGCCCCGTCGTCTCGCACCTGAAGATCTACGACCGCGCCGAGGAGGTGTCCAACAAGGTGGGGGCCGGGGAGGCCGACGCCTACCTGGGCTTCGACATCCTGGTCGCGACGTCGGCGCAGAATCTCGACCACGCCAGCCCGGACAAGACGCTGGCGGTCGTGTCCACCAGCAAGGTGCCCACCGGGGCCATGGTGACGTCCACCGAGGTGCAATTCCCCGAGACGGCGGGACTGCGGGCCAGCGTCGATCGCGTGAGCCGCAAGGACGACAACGTCTTCCTCGACGCCCTGGCCCTGGCCGAGCGCCTGTTCGACGATCACATGGCGGCCAACCTGATCGTCCTGGGCGCCGCCTATCAGGCGGGCGCCATTCCGGTCAGCGCCGCCGCCATCGAGCAGGCGATCACCCTCAACGGCGTCGCCGTGCCGATGAACACCCAGGCCTTCCGGGCCGGACGCCTCGCCGTGGCCGACCCCGAATGGGCTGCCGGCGTGGTGGCCAGGCGCCCGGGGGCCGCGCCCATGGCCCAGGCCCTCACCGCGGAGGCGCGGGCCCTCGTCGATAGTGTTCCGGCCGACGCCGAGCTGCGCCGGCTGCTCGAGGTCCGCGTGCCCGAGCTCGTCGCCTACCAGGACGCCCGGTACGCCCGCCAGTACGTCGAGTTCGTGCGGCAGGTGCGGGAGGCCGAGCAGCGAGCCCTGCCGGGCGAGAGCCGCCTCAGCGAGGCCGTGGCCCGCTACCTCTTCAAGCTCATGGCCTACAAGGACGAGTACGAGGTGGCCCGGCTGCACCTGCGTGACGATCTGCCCCGGCGCCTCGCCGACGAGTTCCCGGACGGGGTGGAGGTGCACTACCGCCTCCACCCGCCGTTCCTGCGGGCCATCGGCTTGCGCAAGAAGCTGAGGCTCGGAACGTGGTTCGACGTCGTCTTCCGCCTGCTCGTCAGCCTGCGCGGCGTGCGCGGGACCGCGCTCGACCCGTTCGGCTATGCTCGCGTGCGTCAGGCGGAGCGCGAGCTGATCGGCGAGTACCGGGCCCTGGTCGACAAGGCGCTGGTGGACCTGTCCGAGACCGGCTACGAGCGCGCCGTCGCGCTGGCCCGGCTCCCCGACCTCGTTCGTGGGTACGAAGACATCAAGCTCGGCAACGTCAAGCGTTTCCGCGAGGCGGTCCGGGCACTGGGGTTTTAGCGATGAGCAATCTCGAACGTCAGCTCGACACGCTGCAGCGGCAACTCAAGACCCTCCGCGCCCAGACGGAGAAGGCGCGCGGAGAAGCCCAGAGCCGGCTCACCGATCTGGAGCGTCAGGCCCGGGGGGCGCTGGAACGGGCCCTGCGTGGGGCGGAGCCGACCATGCGCCGGGCGATGGTCGAGGCGACGGCGATCGCCCGCGGGCTCAAGGCCGGCGTGAAGGCGGGCGTGACCGCCTACCGCGCCGGCGGGCGGAAGCGTTGAGGCTCGCCGTGCCACCGGCACTACTGACCGCCACCAGGAGGTGGAGCATGTTCCGTCGCGTCGTCGCAGTGCTGGTGCTGACCATGGCCGGGGCCGCGCCGGCGGCCGGGCAATCGTCTCCGGCCCCGCGGGTGTGGACCCAGGTCGAGGGGACCGTCGTGTCGATCGAGGCGACCCGGCTCACGCTCAAGACGGATCTGGGCTCGCGGATCAAGGTCGACATCTCGTCGATGGGCATCGCCGACCGCAATGCGCTGGCCCAGGGTCGGCGGGCGGCGCTGATCGGGTACACGGAGGCCCGCTCGGGGGAGTTCGTGGCGTGGTTCGTTCCCGCCGGGGCCGAGGAGCCCGTGGCCCAGGCGTCCCCACCGACCACACCGGCGGCGAAGGCGGCGCCGATTCCGCTTCCGTCGCGCTAGCCGGCGGGCGGCAATCTCCTCAGAGCGTGAGGATGCAGGACGTCGATCGCCCAGCGCACATCCAAGCGCTCGCCGAGCCAGCCTGGGCAGGATGTCCGCGGGTGGATGTTGAGGTCTTGCGCGACGTGGCCTGAGCGAAGGGCGTGCGCCGGATCGTTCGGCACTCCGGTTGCCGGTGGGACCTCGGGGAGGAGGCGGCCATCCGGTCGACGGAATCGCAGCGTCCCATCGGGTTCTCGATCGATCTGGAAGCCTTCTTCGTGGACTGCGCGGTGGTGCCGGCGACAGAGCAGCGTGAGGTTCGAGAGCGTCGTTGGGCCGCCTTGCGCCCAGTGGCGGATGTGATGCCCCTGGCCGAAGCGCACGCCGCACCCCGGGAAGCGGCAGCCGCGGTCCCGATGCTGGAGCGCCCGGCGTAACGCGGGTGGGATCGTGCGGGTACGGGCGCCGACTTCCAGTAGGTGACCGGCTTTGTCGTGGCGCATCATCACCCTGCTCGCGTCGCATGCCAGGCGCTGGGACGTTCCAGCTGGAACGCGTGTGCCCTCCTCAAGCACGGATTGACCAGGCGCGTCCTGGTTTGCCAGGACCTCGGCGTCGACGTGGACCACGATCTGGTAGCGCTCACCCGGGGCCCCGGGGTCGAGGCTGTGGTGCAGGGCGGTCTCCGCCAGCAGGGCTAGGGCGTCGGCCTGCTGCTGGGCCAGGGTGGAGATGTCCGGGAGCACCGTCGCCGGAGACATTCCAGCGGGAACGTCGCCTGACCCGGTGTCGCGCTCCGGCTTTTTGGCGCGCGCTGTCTGATACAAGGCCTCCCGCGCCGCCGCCAGCGCCTGCATGAGCAGCGCGCCGACCTCGGGTTCCAGCCGCCCCCGCACGACGACCATGCCGTCGTCATCGTGATACATGTGCAGACCCCGGCTCTTGTGCCGCTGTGCGGCCTCCTGCGCCTCGGCTCGCCGGTCGACTTTGCGCCAGCCCCGCACGATGCGCTCGACGTGCTCCGCCGTGCCCGCCCGGCCGACCGCGAGCAGTCGCTCTTCGGTATCAGGAGTGGCTACCCTGGTCAGGGCCCGGACCTTCGAGTACGAGAGCTCCCCGCGGGCCAGAGCCTGGGTCAGCAGCGGCAACGTCCCCAGGGCGCGGGCCACGCGCACGTGCTCGCGGGCCGCGCCGGGAGCCAGCCCGATCCGCCAGGTCAACCAGTGGGCGCAGGACGTGAACCCGTTGCCCCAGCCACCGCGCGCGTCGAACTCCCGGATCAGATCCAGGAGTCGCGCCGTCGCGGCATCGAGATGGGCCGCCAGCTCGGCGATCTCGTCGCCCAGCCGGTCCAGCTCTGCGGTGCGATCGTCAGTGGGAACACGATCGTCAGTCGGAACACGAATCGGCGAGTGAGTATGCATGTCGCCCCCTTCGTTGGGGCGACTGTACACCCCGATTTCCCAGGCCACTGAGAGGCGCCACAAACGCCGATCGTTCGGGGTCGGGATTTCTCGCAACGACATCGCTTTCTCTGGCCCTACAGCCCTTTGCGGCCCACTGGGCACGACTCTCAGTGGAGCGCCGGGGCGGGGGCGGCGCGACCCTCAGAACTTGTCAAGTGAGCAAAATTTCAGACACAGGGTGCTAGCCTAGTGTCCTGAGTTCGAGACACTAGCGGCGCGCTGCCTCAATCCTCCCCGGCCGGGCGGGCTCGCCAGCGCTTTATCACCGCCCGCCGCTTCTTGCCGGCCAGGCGCGCCTCGCCGACCGCCGCCGGAGGCCGCGTCGGGCGCCGAATCCGCGGCTCGCGGAGCGCCGCGGTCACGAGGTCCCGCACCCGCTCGCGGGCCAGCTCCAGATTGCGGACCTGGTCGCGCGTGGCCTGGCTGACCACCACCAGGTGACCCCGCGCGTCGAGCCTGCGGCCGGCCAGCAACCGCAAGCGCCGGCGAGCCGGCTCGGTCAGCCCTTCGATGGCATCCAGATCCACGCGAAGATCGACCTTGCTGGCCACCTTGTTCACGTTCTGCCCGCCCGGACCGGACGCGCGCACGGCGCGCACGGTCAGCGCGCGCGCCGGGATGCGCACGGCGTCGGTGACGACGATGGCGCGGCTCACAAGGTTATTGTAACGAAGCCGCGAGGGTGGGCTGTCGTGACTATAATCGCCGTGAGATGACGAATCGGCGTGACGTGACGGCGGCCCAGCGGCGCGAGCTGGCGCGGGTGGCCCGGGGCGAGGCGTCCGCCGACCTCTATGTGCGCGGCGGCACGCTCCTCAACGTCTACACCGGCGAGCTCTATCCCGCCAACGTGGCGGTGCGCGGCGAGCGCATCGCCTACGTCGGCACTCGCGACGACATGGTGGGCTCGCGCACACGGGTGCTCGAGGTCACCGGGCGGATCCTCGTCCCCGGCTACATCGATCCTCACGTGCACCCGGCGCATCTGGTCACCCCGTCGGCGCTGGCCAGCCACCTGCTCCCGCTCGGCACGACGAGCGTCTTCGCCGACACGCTGCAGCTGTGGGAGCTCGGCGGGCTGGCCGGGTTTCGAGCGGTGGCCGACGCGCTGGCCCGCTCGCCGCTGAAGTTCTACTGGATGATCCGGCCGCACGCCCAGTCGCGCTCCCCGGACGAGACGCGCCGGTTTCGCCTGGCGGACCTGGCCCGGGCCCTGGCCCACCCCCAGGCGGTGGCCCTGGGCGAGGTGACGCGCTGGCCCGATGCCTGGAAGGGCCAGCCCGACATGCTCAGGCGGCTCGGGCTGGCCGGCGGCCGGCGCGTCGAGGGCCACACGGCCGGCGCGACGCCCGAGAAGCTCGCCGCCATCGCCGCCGCCGGCTTCACGTCCGACCACGAGCCGATCACCGCCGCGGAGGTCCTGGCCCGGGCGCGTCAGGGCATCGCGGTGATGCTGCGCCAGTCGTCGCTGCGCCCGGACCTCAGCGGCCTGCTCGACGCCTTGAAGGAGGCGCCGGGGCTCGCCTCCCGGGTGATGCTGACCTGCGACGGCTCGATGCCGGCCTTCATCCGCGCCCACGGCTTCGTGGACCATCTGCTTCGAGTCGCGCTCGATCGCGGCGTGCCGCCGATCGACGCCTACCGGATGGCGACGCTGAATCCGGCCACCTACTACGGGCTCGACGCCGACCTGGGCGGCATCGCGCCGGGCCGCTGGGCCGACCTCTGCGTGCTGCGCGACCTCAGCGAGCCCCGGCCTCAGACGGTCGTGGCGCGGGGGGCGGTGGCGGCTGAGGACGGCCACCTGCGCGTCCCGGTGCCCGAGGTGCCGTGGCGGCGGGTGACCGCCTCGCCGCGCGCCCGGCTCACCGTGCGCTGGCGGGCGCGGGCCGAGGACTTCGCCCTCCCCCGGCGAGAGCGCTATCCGGTGATCCGCCTGGTGAGCGCGGTCATCACCCGTCTGGAAGACCGCGCGCTGGCGCCCGGCGACCTGTTCGCCGCGCTGGTCGACCGCGACGGCCGCTGGGTCGCGCCCGCGGTCGTCGCCGGCTTCGCGGAGCGGCTCGACGGCCTGGCCTCCAGCATCACCACCGACTTCAACATCCTGGTGCTCGGTCGCAGCCCGGCCGCCATGGCCGCGGCCGTGAACCGTCTCCTCGACCTCCACGGAGGCATCGTGATCGTCGACGGCGATCGCGTGGCGCACGAGCTGCCGCTGCCGCTGGGCGGGGTGATGATGCCCGGCTCGCTCGAGGCCGCGGCGGTCCGCGAGGACGCCCTGCGCGCGGCGCTGGTCGCCCGCGGCTATCCGCATCACGAGCCGCTGTTCACGCTGTTCTTCCTGGCGGCGGACTTCCTGCCCGCCGCGCGGCTCACGCCGCGCGGCGTCTGGGACGTCAAGCAGAACCGGGTCCTGCTTCCCGCCCGCCGCGTACGGCGAATGCAGCCGCGCGCAACGAACGGGCGTGACGGAGCCACGCGTGCCTAGAGCAGCCCACCCTCGGCCATAACCGAGCAAGCGGCTCCGTTACAGACGTGGCCACACGTACCCAGAGCAGCCCACCCTCGCTCCTAGCCGGGCTCGCGGCTCCGTTACAATGAAAACCAGGCGACGGCTGGCGCTCAGCGTGCTCCTGGGAGCGGTGGCGCTCGCCGTCGCGGCCTTTCCGTTCCGCGCCACCTGGTGGGGCGGGTGGATCCTGGCCGTGGCCGAGGCCGGCATCGTCGGCGGGCTGGCCGACTGGTTCGCGGTGACCGCGCTGTTCCGCCGCCCGCTGGGACTCCCCATCCCTCACACCGCGATCATCCCCGCCAACTGGGAGCTGCTGGCCCGCCGCGTGGGCACCATGGTGGGCGACCGCGTCCTCACCCGCGAGTATCTCGTGCGCGAGATCGACCGACTGGATCTGGCGCAGTGGCTGGCTCGCACGGCCGAGCGGGTGGGGCGCGCCGACGCCGAGTCGGCCGTGCGTACCGTGCTGGACTGGATGGCCCGCGAAGCACCGGTGGCCTCGGCCGGCGATCTGGTGACACGCCTGCAGCGGCTGCTCGTGGCCCGGCCACTCGCGCCGGCCCTCGGCGCGGCGCTGGAGCTGGCGCGCCAGCACGGCTGGGACCAGCGGGCCATCGGCGCCACGGCGGCAGCCCTGGTCGACGCGCTCAAGCGCCCGGCGCTGCGCGACGCCGTCGGCCAGCTGGTCGACGAGCTGCTCGCCCGCTACCGCGAGCGGATCAGCTTCTACCCGCGGGTCGCGCTGGGCCTGGCCGACCTGTTCGGCCTCATCAATCGCGAGCGCATCGTGGCCGCCGTCGCCGCCGGCCTGGAAGAGCTCGCCGCCGAGCCTGCCCATCCGATCCGCACGCGCCTCGGCGACGCCCTCGCGGACTTCGCCCTGCGCCTGCGCACGGACGCCGCCCTGGCCGCCCGGGTCGAGGCCGTCAAGGACGAGTTGCTGGGCAGCCCGGTGGCGGCGCGGCTGGCCGACGACGCGGCCCGGGCCCTGCGCCAGGCCTTGCTGGCCGATCTCGAGCGCCCGGACTCGGAGGTCGTGGGCTGGGTGACCGAGCGGCTGGAGCGCGCCCGTCACGCGCTCCTCACGGATGCCGATCTGCGCCGGCGGATCGAGACCTGGGTGAAGTCCCGGGCGGTGGAGTCGGTGGACCGTTTCCACGGGCGCATCGCGACGTTCATCGAAAAGGGCGTGCACGCCCTGGGCCCCGAGGGCGCCGTGCACCTCATCGAGGAGCACGCGGGCGACGATCTGCAGTACATCCGGGTGAACGGGACCGTGGTGGGCGGCCTGGCCGGCGGCCTGCTCTACGCGATCCACCTCCTGCTCAAGCTCGTCTGACGGCGAGCCCCGTGCGGTGACCGGCGGCCGATCATTTGTCGGCCTGCTGATTTTCACGTACACTCCAGTCAACTTCGATCGCTCACGCCCCCGGGAGGTCGTGGAATGACACGCTCGTGCGCTCTGACAGTCCTCGGTATCCTGCTGTCCATCGCTCTCGCCGTCACGATCGTCAAACCCGCCGTTGGTCAGGCCCCGAAGTCCGGCGGGGTGCTCAACGTCACCCAGCGCGAAGACCTGGCCCAGGGGTTTTCGATCCACGAGACGGCGACGATCTCCACCGTTTGGCCCAGTAGTCCTTGCTTCAACAACCTCGTGCTCTTCGACCCGACGAAGCCGGTGGAGAGCATGGACACCATCGTTCCCGAGCTGGCCGAGAAGTGGTCGTGGCAGGACAATAACCGCAACCTGGTGCTGTTCCTGCGCAAAGGCGTGAAGTGGCACGACGGTCAGCCCTTCACCTCCAAGGACGTCAAGTACACGTTCGACGTGGTGCGCGAGGCCAAGGACGCGCCGGCCAAGCTCCGCATCAATCCTCGCAAGGACTGGTACGCCAATGTCACCAACATCGAGGCGCCCGACCCGCACACGGTCATCTTCCATCTCAAGCGGCCCCAGCCGTCGTTGCTGATGATGCTGGCCACGGGCTACTCGCCGGTGTACCCGGCCCACGTCCCGCCGGCCGAGTTCAGAACGCGCTGCGTCGGGACTGGTCCCTTCAAGCTCAAGGAGTGGAGGCGGGGCGAGTACATCGAGTACGTCAAGAACCCCGATTACTGGGCCAAAGGCCGCCCCTACCTGGACGGCCTCCGCTACGTGATCATCCCCGAGCGCGGCACCCGCACGGCGGCCATCCAGGCCGGCCGGGTCGACATCTCGTTTCCGGGTGAGACCTCGAAGGCCGCCTCCGAGCAGATCAAGGCGGCGGTACCCAAGATGGTCATCCGCCAGGTCGGCTCCAACGTCAATGACAACCTCCTCCTCAACACGAAGAAGCCCCCATTCGACAACGTGAAAGTCCGGCGGGCCTTCAGCCTGGCCATCGACCGCCGGTCCTACGTCAAGGCCGTGCACCAGGGCGGCGCGGTGGTCGGCGCGTCGATGCAGCCCAAGCCCTACGGATTCTGGGGGCTGCTGGACAAGGACCTCAACCAGCTTCCCGGATATGGCAAGCCCACCGATGACAAAGCGAAGGCCAAGCAGTTGCTGGCCGAGGCGGGTTTCACTCCGGCCAACCCGCTCAAGGTGGAGGTCAAGACCCGGGCCATCGCCATCTACGTGGATTTTTCCTCGTTCGTGATCAACGAGCTCAAGCAAGTCGGCGTCGACGCCACGCTCACCCAGATCGAAACGGCCCAGTGGCATCCGCTGGCCACGCGGCGGGACTACCTGGTCGGCACGAACCTCACCGGGCTCGGCATCGACGATCCCGATGGAAACTTCTACGAGAACTTCGCCTGTGGCTCGCCGCGCAACTACACCGACTACTGCGACGAGGAAGTCATGAAGAGGTTCGACCAGCAGTCACAGGAGCTGGATACCAAGAAGCGCATGGCGATGGTATGGGATATCCAGAAGCGCCTGGAGATGGACGGGGCCCGGCCCATGATGGGCTGGCGGCTCGACTACTTCACCCACTGGCCGTACGTCAAGGGCCTGGTGCCGCACCACAACATCTACAACTACGGACGGCTGCAGGACGTCTGGATCGACAAGTGATGATGACGGAGAGGGCTCTCTCGCGGCGCGCCCGCCCGGGCGCGCCGCGCCTCGTCCGCCGCAGCCCGCAGGAGGGATGGGGCCGGGTACGCCGGCCAGCGAACTGTTGAAAACGTACGTCGCTCATCGACTCGGAATCGCCGTGCTGACGCTGTTCGGCATGTCGGTCGTCATCTTCGTTCTCATGCGCCTGGCCCCCGGGGACATCGTCGACATCCTCTTCGCGGCGGCGGGCTACGTGAACGAGGCCGACAAGAAGCTCATCATGCAGGAGCTGGGCATCGACCAGCCGATCTGGGTGCAGTACGTCGAGTGGCTCAAGGGCATCTTCAGCGGCGACCTGGGCAAGTCCTACCGATACGATCAGCCGGCCTGGGACGTGATCCGCCCGCTCATTCCCGTGACGGTGGAGCTGGCCATCCTGGCGACGGTCATCTCGGTGATCATCGGGGTGCCGACGGGCGTGATCAGCGCCGTGCGCCAGGACACCACGCTGGACTACGTGTTGCGCGTCTTCTCGCTGGCCGGCCTCAGCATGCCGTCCTTCTGGCTGGGCATGGTGATCATCCTGGGACTGGTGGCGTGGGCAGGGTGGATCCCTCCGCTGACCTACGTCTCGCCGCGGGAGAATTTCCCGATCCACGCCGTGCAGTTCCTGCTGCCGGCGCTGGCCGTGGGCTACCGGTCCTCCGCGCTGCTCATGCGGATCACCCGCTCGGCCGTGCTGGAAGTCATGCGGGAGGACTACGTGAGGACGGCGCGGGCCAAGGGGCAGCGAGAGCGGCTGGTGATCTGGCGCCACGCCTTCAAAAACGCCGTGCTGCCGGTGGTCACCGTCATCGACATCGAGTTCGCGTTCCTCATCGGCGGGCTCGTCGTCACCGAGACCGTGTTCAACATGCCCGGGGTGGCTCGCTTCCTGGTCCAGGCGATCTTGTGGCGCGACTATCCGGTCGTCCAGAACCTGGTCATGTTCATCGCCGTCGTCGTGATCCTCTCGAACCTCGTGGTCGACCTCCTCTACGGATGGCTCGATCCGAGGGTCCGCTACGCCGAGTAGCCATGGCCACCAAGCCCGTCGTCGCCGACACCGGCCTGGAGCTCATCGCCGCCGCTTCCCGGGGCCCGTCCCGGGCGAGCGCCGGGACGGTCCTGTTGCGCTTCATCCGCCGCAAGCCGCTGGGGGCGGCCGGGGCCGCCCTGATGCTGGCCATGCTGGTGTGCGCGGTGTTTGCCGACGTGCTGGCCACCCACGATCCCATCGCCACCGACGCGGCCTACACCCTGGCCCCGCCCGGCGCCGAGCACTGGCTGGGCTCGGACCACCTGGGCCGCGATATCTACAGCCGGATCGTGCACGGCGCCCGGGTTTCCCTAATCGTGGGTGTGTCGTCGACGCTGCTGGGCTCGGTGCTGGGCGGCATCATTGGTCTGCTCAGCGCCTACTTCGGGGGCAAGACGGATCTGATCAGCCAGCGTGTGCTCGACATCCTGCAGGGCCTGCCCCTCCTCGTGCTGGCCCTCGTCATGTCGGCCGCCCTCGGCCCCGCTGTTCACAACGTCATCATTGCCATTTCCATCCCGATCATCCCGCGGGCGGCGCGCGTGATCCGGGCCAGCGTGCTGTCCATCCGTGAGATGCAGTACATCGAGGCGGCGCGGGCGCTCGGTATCGGGCACCTGCGCACTGCGTTCGGTCACATCCTGCCCAATACCATCGGGCCGTTCATCGTGCTGGGGACGGCGCAGCTGGGCAGCGCCGTCCTTGTCGAGGCGACGCTCTCATTCCTCGGTCTCGGCGTGCCCGAGCCCTATCCCTCTTGGGGACGCATGCTGTCCGTCTCCGCCGCGGAATACGCACAGAAGGCGCCCCACCTGGTGCTCTTCCCCGGCATCGCCATCAGCCTGGCCGTCTTCGGCTCCAACTTGCTGGGCGACGCGCTCCGCGATACCCTCGACCCCCGTTTGCGAGGCCGCTAGGACATTTACAGATGTGGATGATCAACCGCCGCGGGCGATCGCGGCGGGGCACGGGCGGGCGAAGCCCGGGCGCCCGTGCTCAGGTAAGCGGCCGCAGGGACAGCGTCCCGTGCAGTCGCGACGCAGATCGGGCGAATGATCAACCGCCGCGGGTGATCGCGGCGGGGCCCGGGCGGGCGAAGCCCGGGCGCCCGTGCCCAGTTCAATGGAGGTTTCCCATGAAAATGTTCATCGCTGGCGAATGGGTCGACAAGCCGCAGCGAATCGAGGTGCGCAATCCCTACGACAACTCCGTCATCGACACGGTGCCGCGAGCCGAGCGCGCCGACGTCGAGCGCGCGCTGCAATCGGCCGAGCGCGGCGCCCGGGTGATGGCGAAGCTGACGGGGTACGACCGCTGGAAGATCCTGAGCAAGGCGGCCGAGCTCATGGCGGCCCGCCAGGAGGACCTCGGCCGCACCATCTCCGCCGAGGAGGGCAAGATCATCGCCGAGGGCCGCCTGGAGGCCAATCGCGCTTACGAGACCATCGTGGGCTCGGCCGAGGAAGCCAAGCGACTGCACGGCGAGACGGTGCCCCTGGATGGGGCTCCGGGCGGCGCCGGCAAGTTCGGTGTCACCATCCGGGTGCCCTGCGGAGTGGTGGTCGCGATCACCCCGTTCAACTTCCCGCTGAACCTCGTCTGCCACAAGGTGGGGCCGGCCCTGGCCGGCGGCAACGCCGTCATCGTCAAGCCGGCCACCGACACGCCGTTGAGCGCGCTCAAGCTCACCGAGATCTTGCTGGAGGCCGGGCTGCCGCCCGAGGGGATCAACACGCTCACCGGGTCGGGCGGCGACATCGGCGACCTGCTCATCACCGACCGCCGGGTGCGGAAGATCACCTTCACGGGTAGCCGTGACGTCGGCGAGCACATCTGCACGCGCGCCGGCATCAAGCGGGTCACCATGGAGCTGGGCAGCAACGCCCCGGTCATCGTGATGCCCGACGCCGACCTGGGCAAGGTGGCGGCCGCCGTGGCCGCCACCGGCTACGCCAATGCCGGACAGGTCTGCATCTCCACCCAGCGGGTGCTGGCGGCCGGCAAGGTGTACGGCGACTTCCTCGACGCGCTCACGCCGAAGGTGCAGGCGCTCCGCATCGGCGACCAGTTCGACGAAAGCGTGAAAGTGGGACCGCTGGTCCGCGAGCGCGAGGCGGCGCGGGTGGAGGAGTGGGTGAAGGAAGCGGTGGCCGGCGGGGCGCGCCTCGTCACCGGCGGCCGCCGGCAGGGCGCCCTCTACGAGCCGACCATCGTGGCCGACGTGAAGCCGAACATGAAGATCTCCTGCGACGAGCTGTTCGGGCCCGCGGTGGCCGTGACGCCGTTCACCGACATCGACGAGGCCATCGCCCTGGCCAACGACACCAACTACGGGCTGGCGGCCGGCATCTTCACCGAGAACCTGGAATGGGCGTGGAAGTTCGCCCGCGAGGTCCAGTCCGGCAACCTGCACATCAACTGGGGGCCGCAGTGGCGCGCCGACCTTATGCCCTACGGCGGGCTCAAGGAGTCGGGGTTCGGCAAGGAGGGACCGGCCTACGCCATCAAAGAGATGACCGAGCTCAAGATGGTCGTGTTCCACCTGGCCAGCTGAGCTCATGGCGGCCGCCGAGGAGCTGTGCTGGCTGTCCGCCAGCGAGCTGGCCGCGCGTTATCGCAAGCGCACGCTCTCCCCGGTGGAGGTGGTGGAGGCCGTGCTCGGCCGCATCGGCAAGGTCAACCCCGGGCTCAACGCCTTCGTGACCGTCACCGCCGAGTCGGCGCGCCGCCAGGCCCGGCTGGCCGAGCGCGCCCTGACCCGGCGCAGCGCCCGGCTGGGCCCCCTGCACGGGGTGCCCTTCTCGGTGAAGGACCTCGTCATCACCAGCGGCGTGCGGACGACCTTCGGCACGCCGCTCTACCGCGACCATGTGCCCACGGAGGACGCGCCCATCGTCGAGCGCATGAAGGCGGCGGGCGCCATCCTGCTCGGCAAGACGAACACGCCGACCCTGGGGTGGATCGGCGCCACCCATAACCTGCTCTTCGGCACGACCCGCAACCCCTGGGACTCGAGCCGCACGCCGGGGGGTTCCAGTGGCGGCGCCTCGGCGGCGGCCGCCGCCGGGTTGGGACCTCTGCACGTCGGCACCGACGGCGGCGGCTCCATTCGCATTCCCGCCTCCTGCGCGGGCATCTTCGGCCACAAGCCCTCGTTCGGCCGCATCCCGACCTATCCGCCCAGCGCCGCGTGGAGCCTCTCGCATGTCGGCCCGATGACGCGAACGGTGCACGACGCCGCCCTGATGCTGGCCGTCTGCGCGGGCCCGGACCCCCGCGATCGGTATTCGTTGCCGGCCGAGAGCGTGGACTACGTGCGCGCGCTGCGGGGCGGCGTCAAGGGACTGCGGGTCGCCTACAGCGACGACCTCGGTTTCGTCGAGGCGCTCGACCCGGAAGTGCGGGACATCTGTGCCGCCGCGGCCGGGACGTTTCGGAAGCTCGGGTGCCGAGTCCTGGAGGTGCATCCAGGCTGGCCCTCACCCCGGGAAGCCTGGGAGCTCATCTTCTGCGGTGGCCTCGCGACCCGCCTGGCCCCCTCCCTGGACCGACGTGAGGAGATCGAGCCCGGGCTGCTGGCGATCATCGAGGACTACCTCACGCGGCGGCCCACGGCCTACGTGCAGGCCTGGTTCGACCGATTGCAGTGGGAGCAGCACCCGCGGGCGCTCTTCGCGCAGTACGACCTGCTGCTGACGCCGACGATCGCTTGCCCGCCGTTCCCGGTGGGTCTGGACAACCCCCCCGAGATCGCGGGGCGGCCGATCTCGGCGTACGGCTGGATCCCGTTCACGTACCCGTTCAACATGACGGGTCAGCCCGCCGCCTCCGTCCCCTGCGGCTTCACGCGGGCGGGCCTGCCGGTCGGGCTGCAGATCGTGGGCCGGCGCAACGACGATGTCTCGGTGCTCCGGGCCGCGGCCGCCTTCGAGCGTATCCGCCCCTGGCAGGGCCGCCGCCCTGATGCATTTGGCGGATAGCCGGATGATTCATGAGGCCCGGGCAGCGCGGCTCGTGGACAATCGCATTCATGGAGGACAACGAGAGCCTCGAAGTCGCCGAGCCCGATATTCAAGACCTCGTCTCGCGGTGGGCAGGGGAGAGCAAGCGCCTGCTCGTTGCGCTGCCCGGAGTCCTGGCCAAGCTGGACGACCTCGCCGCGGAAGCGGAGCGCCTCCGGCAGCGGCTCGCTGACATGGAACGCGAGAACCACACCCTTCGCCAGAGCCGGGAAGAGATGGCCGAGACCTTCGCCAAGCTCAAGACGCTGATCGGGGGCACCAGCCTCGGCGAAGCGCTGCCGGATCTCGATACCCAGCGGCCCCGTCCCGCGCCGCCGCAGCCCGCCAGCGCAGAGCCGACGGAGCTCGAGGCCACGGTGAACGGCCAGCCCGCGAGCCCTGCACCGGCCACTCCCGAGCCGCCCGCCGCCGAGCCGGCGAGTCCGGAGCCAAGCCCGCGGTTCGCCGGCCGCCAGGAAAAGCCTCCTGCGACCAAGGAGGAATCGCCGCCCGGGTCGCCCAAAGTGCGATTCGCGTCCGTCTTCCGACCGCCGACGAGGTCCTGAGCGTCCGAGACTTCGGACATTGACGCGGGAGGGGCGTGAGTACACCCTCACCGCGTGTCGCTCGCCGAGCTTCTCGCCGCCCTCGCCGTGCTCGGTCTCGTGCTGGCTGCCGCGGTCATGTTTCTCGTCTCCGGGCAACGGGCGTATCTGGCCGGGACCGCGCGCGTGGAGAGTCAGCAGAGCGCGCGTCTGGCGCTGGCGCGCATGGCTCGGGAGATTCGTCAGGCCGGCTTTGGCCCCGCCGGTGCCGCCTTCACCGCGATCTCCGTCTTCGAGCCCAAACGGCTCGTCCTCCACATGGACAACGACGTCGACGGCGTCATCAGCGGGCGATCGGAGACGATCACCTGGCTCCTGGGCGCCGATGGCGTGCTACGGCGTGATGCCGGCGGGGGCGCACAGCCGGTGATCAATGGCGTGCGCTCGCTCGCGTTCACGTATCTCGGCGCCGACGGGGCGCCGGCCGCCGCGCCGAGCGACGTGAGGTCCGTCGTCATCCGACTGACGACCGGGCCCGACGGGCCGCTCACGCGTCGCGACGGGCTCACGACGCTGGAAACCGAAGTCCGCCTGCGGAACCGCTAGCGGCAGGGGGCGAGCCCCCCTTGCGGTCACGGCGGGTCCTGCCTCCGGCTCCTCCCGCCCAACTTCCCACTGGGACCACCCACCCCACCCAGGGTGGGAGTAGCCGGAGCGCCCCCAACCGATTGTCGAATTTTCTCTAGCAGAGATCTGCTTATAAATCGTGTGTTTTTCCTTGACACGACTTTTTGACAACTGTAATCTCGCCAGCCAGGTGGGGCAAAGTGGGATGAAGTGGAGTCTCGCCCCCACCCGGGGGACATGTTTCGAGGGCGCTACCAGCACACGATCGACCCGAAAGGACGGCTCAGTGTGCCGGCGAAATTCCGCGACGTGCTGGCGCAGTACGAGGGCGCGTTGATCGTCGTCCCCAACGAGAATGCCCTCGAGGTGCACCCCCTCGAAGAGTGGGAGCGGCTGGAGAGTCGGATCAGCGAACAGTCGCAGTTCGATCCCGAGGTGCGCAAGCTCGGGCGCCTCTACGTGTCCCGGGCCAAGGAGGTTGCCCTGGACGGCGCGGGCCGGATCCTCGTCCCGCCGGACAGCCGCCAGCAGGGCGGGCTCGCCAAAGAGGTGACCTTGGTCGGCCCGGGACGGCGGTTCTTCGAGGTGTGGGATCGCAAGCGATTCGAAGAGTACGAGCGGACGAACGGCGACGGCCTGCCGTCCCTGTTCGAGCGGTTGTCGCGGCTGGGAGTGTAAGGAGTTCACGTCCCGGTCCTCGTCGATGAGGTCACGTTCCTGTTGCGGCCG
The DNA here is from genome assembly GCA_035709005.1 of Candidatus Methylomirabilota bacterium. Lineage (NCBI taxonomy): Bacteria > Methylomirabilota (SeqCode) > Candidatus Methylomirabilota bacterium. The sequence goes on from DASTFB010000102.1 coordinate 40,469, forward strand.
GGTCGGGAGGGTTGGTTGATCGACGGAACGGTGGGCATGGGGGGACACGCGGAAGCGTTGCTGGCGGCGACCCCTCCGGGCGTGCGATTGCTCGGCCTCGACGCGGACCCCGCGGCCCTGGCCAGCGCCTCGGCGCGCCTGGCCCGCTTCGCCGAGCGGGTGCAGCTGGCCCGGGCGAACTTTCGTGAGCTGGGGGAGGTCGCGCGAGCTCGGAGTGTGGCGCCGGTCCAGGGCGTGCTGCTCGACCTCGGCGTGTCTTCGGCCCAGCTCGAAGAGTCGGGGCGGGGATTCTCGTTTCAGGCCGACGAGCCACTCGACATGCGGCTCGACCCCGACGCCGCCCAGACCGCCGAGGCGCTGCTCAACCGCCTGCCTGAACACGAGCTGGAGCGGATCCTGAGAGAGTACGGCGACGAACCCCACGCCCGCCGGATCGCCCGGGCCATCGTCCGGGCGCGACCCTTGCGGACCACGTCGGATCTGGTGGCCGCCGTGAAACGCGCCGTCCCGCGCCGGGCCTGGCCGCGCCGGCTTCACGTCGCCACCCGCACGTTCCAGGCCGTTCGCATGGCCGTCAACGACGAGCCGGGCGCGCTACGGGCCGCGCTGCCGGCTGCGGCGGCGTTGCTCGATCCTGGGGCCCGGCTCGCTGTCATCTCCTTTCATTCGGGCGAAGATCGCATCGTCAAGCTGGCGTTTCGCTCGCTCACGGCGGATGGTGGGTATGCTGTCGTCGAGCCGTCGCCCCTGGCGCCCGGGGCCGACGAGGTGCGGGCCAATCCCCGCTCCAGGAGCGCGAAGCTGCGAGTGCTGGAGCGCGAATCGTGAAGAGACCACAGCGACTGCATCGCGAGCACGACCCCCGGCTGCGCCGGTCCCTGACGCTGGCGCTCGCAGGGGCGCTCCTCGTCGTCCTGACCGGCCTGGTGGTAGTCGGCCTGCGCGTCCACCAGGTGCAGCTGGCCTACCAGCTGGACGCCCTCCGTGACGAGCGCGGCCGGCTGGGCGCTCTCGTCCGGCAGCTGGAGGTCGAGGTCGCGACCCTCCGCTCGCCGCGGCGAATCGAGCAGCGCGCCCGCCAGCTCGGCTTGGCGCCGCCGGCGCCGGGCCAGGTACGTCTGGCCCGCGAGTTCGTGGCCGGGACCACCGGACTGGCCGCCGAGCGGAACCGCATGGCCATGTACGGGCTCGTGCCGTCGGCGCCGGCGGACGGGAGGACAGTGCTCCAGCCGTGAGCCTGCCTGGCCTGCGCATCCGCGTCCTCGTTCTCGCGGCCCTCCTGGCCGTCGCGTTCGCAGGTGTCGCGGTGCGTCTGGCTCACCTGCAGCTCGTGCGTCACGCGGAGCTGGCGGCTCTGGCCGAGCGGCAGTACTCGCGGACCGTCGCGCTGCATCCCCGGCGCGGGCCCATCGTGGACCGCCACGGCGCGCCTCTCGCGGTGTCGAGCCCGGCGGCGTCCCTGTTCGGGCAACCTCGCCACGTCGCCGACCCCGGCCGGGTGGCGGCGCGGCTCGCGCCCATCATCCAGATACCGGCGGCGACCATCCGCGGCTTGCTGTCCAGCTCGCGATCCTTCGTCTGGCTGCGCCGGCGGCTGCCGCCCGCCGTGGCCGAGCAGGTCCGGGCGCTGCGCGAGCCGGGGATCGGTCTGGTCGACGAGCCGCTGCGGCTCTACCCCAACCGGGAGCTGGCCGCGCACGTGGTCGGGTTCGAAGGCGTCGACGGCGGGCTCGAGGGGATCGAGCGTGCCTGGCAGAAACCGCTGGCCGGCGCGCCGGGGCGGGCGATCGTCGGTCGCGATGCGCTCGGACGAGACATCCCCACCGAGGTGGTGCTGCAGCCACCCGTGCCGGGCCACGGCGTGATGCTCACCATCGACGCCAACATCCAGCACGCCGCCGAGCGAGAGCTGGATGCGGCCTGGCGGCGGACGCGGGCCCAGGCCGGCATGGTGATCGTGCTCGACCCGCGCACCGGGGACATCATGGCCCTGGCCATCCGTCCTACCTTCAACCCGAACACTTTCCTGGACGTCCCGTCGCCCGACCTCTGGCGCAACCGGGCCATCACCGACCCGTTCGAGCCGGGATCCACGATCAAGATGATCCTGGCCGCCGCCGCCCTGGAGGAAGGCGTGATGCGGCCGGACGACCCGATCTTCGCCGAGAACGGCGCCATCACCATCGCCCGAACGACGATCCACGACTGGAAGAAGTATGGCTGGCTCACGTTCGCGGAGGTCCTGCAGAAGTCCTCGAACGTGGGCTCGATCAAGATCGGTCTGGCTCTGGGTCCGGCGCGTTACTACCGCTACCTGACGGCGTTCGGCTTCGGCGCCCCCACCGGCATCGGACTGGCCGGGGAGAGCCGGGGCATGCTGCGCGAGCCCGAGCGCTGGTCGGCGCTGTCGCTGCCGACACTGTCGATCGGCCAGGAGATCTCGGTCACCGCGCTCCAGCTGGTGGCGGCGTTCGGCGCCGTCGCCAACGGCGGTACGCTCATGCGGCCGCGACTGGTGCGGGCGGTGTTCGACGATCAGGGGCGCGAGATCCGTCGGGTGGAGCCTCTCGCCGTGCGCAAGGTGATCTCGCCCGCGACGGTGCGCGTCCTCACGCGCGTGCTGACCCAGGTCGTCGAGCTCGGCACCGGTCACAAAGCCACGATCCCGGGCTACGCGGTGGCCGGCAAGACCGGCACCGCCCAGAAGCCCGACCCGGTCACCAAGCGCTATGCCCGGACGCCGGGCGTGCTCTCCTTCGTGGGGTTCGCGCCCGCCGACGAGCCGCGCTTCGCCATGCTGGTCTTGCTCGACGAGCCCAAGACGCAGCGATGGGGCAGCGAGGCGGCCGCGCCGATCTTCGCGGCGGTCGGGGCCGAGATCCTCCGCTACCTGGGCGTGCCGCCTCGCGACACACCGCCGGTGCAGATCGTCACCAACCCCGGCGATCCCCCGCCGGCCCTGCCCGTGCGGCTGGTGAGCATGGGCTCCGAGCCGGCGGACGACGGCCCTCCGCGCATGCCGGATCTGCGCGGGCAACCGCTGCGACAGGCGCTGACCGCGCTGGCTCCCTTCGGCGTGCGGGTCGACCTCGAGGGCCACGGCGTCGTGGTGCAGCAGGCGCCGGCGCCCGGGGCAGGCCTGCCGGCGGACAAGGCAGCGCGACTGGTCCTGGCACCACGGTCGGAGACCGGCGCCCGCATCCGAGCGCCGGCGACCAGGGGCGCGGCTCGATGACATGGAACGCGAGATGCCGTTGAGCGAGCTCCTGGCGTCCCTGCCCGAGAAGACCGTGGTCGGCACGCCCCCCGCCTGGGTCCGGGCCATCCGCGACGATTCGCGGAAGGTCGGGCCGGAGGAATGCTTCGTCGCTGTGCCCGGGCTGCGTCAGGACGCCCGCCGCTTCGTCCCCGAAGCGCTGCGGCGCGGCGCCGCGCTGCTGGTCACCGAACCGCCCGCCCTGCCCGAGCTCCCGATTGCCCAGATCGTGGTGCCCTCGGCCCGAGTCGCCCTGGGCCGGATCGCCGCCGCCTACTACGAGCACCCGTCGCGCCGGCTCGCCATCGTGGGCATCACGGGAACAAACGGCAAGACGACCACGTCATACCTGGTGGAGGCCCTGTTGCAGGCCCGGGGATGGCGAACGGGAGTGATCGGGACCGTCCAGTACCGCGTGGGCGACCGGTTGCTCCCGGCCGGGCAGACCACGCCGGACGCGCTCGAGCTCCAGTCGATGCTGGCGGCGATGCGCGACGACGGCGTGGGGGGCGTAGCGATGGAAGTCTCCTCGCACGCGCTGGCCCTGGCCCGGGTCGATGAGGTGGCGTTCGACATCGGGGTCTTCACGAACCTCACGCAGGACCACCTCGATTTTCACGGCACCCTCGACGACTACCGCCGGGCCAAGCGACGCCTCTTCGAGCTGCTCGAGCGCTCGCCCAAGCCGGCGCGCACCGCCGTCGTCAACGGCGACGATCCCTCCGGACCCGAGATGACCCGGAGCCTCGACCTGCCGGTGGTGACGTTCGGTCTGCGGCCCCCTGCGGCCGTCCGGGCCACCGAGTGGCAGTCCAGCCTCGATGGCTTGCGGCTCACCGCGACGACGCCGGGCGGCTTGGTCGAGCTTCGCTCGCCGCTCATCGGCGAGCACAATGTCATGAACGTGCTGGGAGCGGTCGCCACGGGGCTGGCGCTCGGGCTCGCCCCGGACGTCCTGGCGGCGACGCTGGCCCGGGTCGGCGCCGTGCCCGGCCGCTTCGAGCAGGTGCGCGCTGGGCAGCCCTTCCTCGTCGTGGTCGACTACGCCCACACCCCCGACGCCCTGGAGCGCGTCCTCGGCACGGCGCGCAAGTTGACCCGCGGGCGGCTGGCGGTGGTGTTCGGCTGCGGTGGCGACCGTGATCGGGGCAAGCGTCCCATCATGGGCGCGATCGCGGCCTGTCTGGCCGACCGGGTGTGGGTGACTTCCGACAACCCGCGCTCGGAGCCGCCGGGGGCGATCATCGACGAGGTCGTGGCCGGCGTGTCGGGGCCGGAGGCGGCCGGGCGCCTCGTGCGCGAGGCCGATCGCCGCGCGGCGATCGCCGCGGCGCTGGGCTGGGCTGCGGCCGGCGATGCCGTCGTGATCGCCGGCAAGGGGCACGAGAACTATCAGATCGTGGGCAACGCGGTACTGCCATTCGACGACCGCGACGTGGCGCGCCAGATCCTCCAGGAGCGCTGGGGCTGAGGACCATGCCGACCTTCACCGTGCACGAGATCGTGCGGGCGACGCAGGGAGCCCTGGTCGTGGGCGACCTGGCCGTGACCGTCACCGGAGTGTCGATCGATTCCCGGACGCTGGCCGTGGGCGAGGCCTTCTTCGCCATCCGGGGACACCGCCTGGACGGCCACGATTTCGTGGGCGAGGCGGCCAGCCGCGGCGCCGCCTGCCTGGTGGTTCACAGTGTCCCCGATCCCGTCCCGGCCGGCGTGCCCCTGGTGCTCGTGGAAGACACCACCAGAGCCCTCGGCCGCCTGGCCGCATTGCATCGGGCCAAGTTCAACCTCCCGGTCGTAGCGATCACGGGTTCTAATGGCAAGACCACGACCAAAGAGATGACGGCGGCCGTGCTCGGCTCGCGTTGGCGGGTGCTCCGGACGGAGTCGAGCTTCAACAACCAGTGGGGCCTCCCGCTGACGCTGCTCCGGCTGGCGCCGGAGCACGAGGCGGTCGTCGTCGAGGTCGGCACCAATCAGCCCGGCGAGATCGCGTACCTGGCCAGTCTGGCGGCGCCGACGGTCGGCGTCGTCACGAGCGTGGCCGCCGTGCACACGCAGTTCCTGGGTTCGCTCGGCGGCGTGCGTGAGGAGAAGGCCGCGCTGGTTCGGGCCCTCGGCCCCGAGGGCGCCGCGGTGCTCAACGCCGACGATCCCCGCGTGGCCGACATGGCGCGGGACACGGTGGCGCGGGTGACGACGTTCGGGCTGGCGGAGAGCGCCGCCGTGCGGGCGGTCGGCGACGTGATCGAGACGGCCGAGGGCATGCGGTTCACGGTGGACGCGAACGGAGAGCGCCAGGCCCTGCGGCTCGGCCTCGTGGGCCGCCACAACGTGAGCAACGCGCTGGCGGCGGTCGCGGTGGGCACCGTGCTCGATCTCGACCTCGCCGACATCGCGCGCGGCCTGGAGGCGGCCCGTCCGGTCAAGGGCCGCTGCGTGTGGCGCCAGGCCGACGGGGTGCGGATCCTCGACGACACGTACAACGCCAACCCCGCCTCGGTGCAGGCCGCGCTGTCGACGGCCGTCGCGCACCAGGCGGGCAGCCGGCTGGTGGTCGTCCTCGGCGACATGCTCGAGCTCGGTCCCGCCGGCGAGGCCGCCCACCGTGAGGCCGGTCGCCAGGTGGCCGCGGCCGGAGCCGGTCTGTTCGTCGCCCTGGGATCGCAAATGCGGATCGCGGTGGACGCGGCCCGTCAGCACGGGCTGGCCGAGGCCTACCACGCCGCCACGTTCGAGGACGCGGTGGCTCACCTGCTCAAGCGCCTGACGGCGGGTGACCTGGTGCTGGTCAAAGGCTCCCGCGGGATGCGGATGGAGCGCATCGCCGATGCGCTGGCCGCGCGCCTCACCCGGGGCGAGGAGAAATGAGCGCGAGCGATGCTGTACCACCTGCTCGTCCCGCTGGCCACCGAGCACATCGTCTTCAACGTGTTCAGGTACCTCACGTTCCGGTCCGTCATGGCCCTCATCTCGGCCCTGGTGATCTCGCTGTTGATCGGGCCCCCCATCATCCGGCGCCTGCGCGAGCTGCAGTACGGCAGCAACACGGTGCGCGAGGATACGCCGGAGCGGCACCTCACCAAGAAGGGCACGCCGACGATGGGCGGCCTGGTGATCCTCTACGCCCTGGTGCTGTCCACGCTGCTCTGGGCCAATCTCCTGAACCGCTACGTCTGGGTCGTGGTGCTGGGCACGGCGGCATTCGGGCTGATCGGGCTGGGGGACGACCTCCTCAAGCTCCGCTGGCGACGCGGGCTATCGGGGCGGGCGAAGCTCGGGCTGCAGTTCGCCGTGGCCTTCGGCGTGCTGCAGATCGTGTTCTGGCAGCCCGCGGCCAACGGATGGGAGCCGGTTCTGGCCATTCCGTTCCTCAAAGGATGGATCCTCGACCTCGGGTGGTGGTGGATCCCGGTCGGCATGCTGGTGATCGTCGGGGCCTCGAACGCGGTCAACCTCACGGACGGCCTCGACGGCCTGGCCATCGGCCCCATCATCATGGCCGGCGGGGCCTTCGGCATCCTCGCGTACCTGACGGGCAACTTCAAGGCCGCCGACTATCTCAAGATCATCAACGTCAAGGGTGCCGGCGAGCTCAGCGTGTTCTGCGGGGCCCTCATCGGCGCGGCCATCGGCTTCCTCTGGTTCAACTGCCATCCGGCGCAGGTCTTCATGGGCGACGTGGGCTCGCTGGCCCTGGGCGGAGCCGTCGGCACCCTGGCCGTGCTGACCAAATCCGAGCTGCTGCTGCCGCTCATCGGCGGACTGTACGTCGTGGAGGCGGCGTCGGTCATTCTCCAGGTCGCGAGCTTCAAGCTGACCGGACGGCGAATCTTTCGGATGGCCCCGCTGCACCATCACTACGAGCTGGCCGGTTGGGCCGAGCCGAAGATCGTCGTCCGGTTCTGGATCGTCTCTTTCGCGCTGGCGCTGCTGGCGCTGTCCACGCTCAAGCTGCGATGACGCGTCTGTTCATTGCCCCACCCTCTGACGCGGAGGCGGTGCCATGGCAAAGATGGCCATCCGAGTGAGTCTGCTGGAGGAGGAGCTGGCGACCCGGGGACGCGCGTATCTGGAATCCCTGAGGGGCAAGGTCGTGGCCGTCGTGGGGCTGGCCCGGAGTGGTCTGGCCGCCGTCCGGCTCCTCCACACAGCGGGCGCCCGCGTCATCGCGACCGACACCAAGCCGCTGGCCGCCCTGCGACCCGAGGTGCGCGACCTGGCCCGACTCGGCATCCGCGTCCTGGTCGGAGGCGTGTACCCGGAGGCCATGCGCGATGCCGCGCTCGTGGTCGTCAGTCCCGGCGTGCCGCCGGCCACCGACCAGCTCGCGGCGGCCCGCTCCTCGGGCACTCCCGTGGTGGGGGAGCTCGAGCTGGGCTGGCGGGCCATGGAGGCGGAAACCCTCGCCATCACGGGGACCAACGGCAAGACCACGACGACCACGTTGACGGGCGCCCTGCTCGCCGAGCAGCCCCGTCCCGTCCTGATCGCCGGCAACATCGGCACCCCGCTGGCCGCTCACGCGCTGACGTTCCCGGCCGACGGCCTGGTGGTGTGTGAGGTGTCGAGCTTTCAGCTGGAGACCACTGAGGCTTTCCATCCTCGGGTGGCCGCCGTTCTCAACATCACTCCCGATCACCTCGACCGGCACGGCACCTTCCAGGGCTACGTCGAAGCCAAGACGCGGATCTTCCTCAATCAGACCGAGGCCGATTGCGCGGTGCTCAATGCCGATGACGATGCCGCCCGGGCCCTGGCCGGCCACACCCGGGCCCGTGTCGTCTGGTTCAGTCGCCGCCGCCCGCTGGAGCACGGGGTGTTCGTCCAGGACGAGTGGATCGTCGCCAACCTCGGCGGGGAGGTCGAGCGCATCGCGCCGCTGGCCGAGATCTCCCTGCGCGGCGCCCACAACGTGGAAAACGTGCTGGCGGCGACGGCCTGCGCCCTCTGGACCGGGGTCGCGCCGGCGGCCATCCGGCGCGCCATCGCCCGCTTCCGCGGCGTGCCCCATCGGATCGAGTTCATTCGCGACCTCGAGGGCGTCCACTACTACAACGACTCGAAGGGCACCAACGTGGACTCGACCATCCGGGCCCTGGAGAGCTTCGACGAGCGCATCGTCCTCCTCGCCGGCGGTCTGGGCAAGGGCCAGGACTTCCGCCCCCTGGCCGAGGCGGCCCGCGGTCGCGTGGCGCACGCGGTGGTCATCGGACAGGACGGTTCCGCCATCGGCGCGGCGCTGGCGGGTGTCGGCATCCCGATCACCCCCGCGGTCTCGCTCGAAGCAGCGCTGCAAGCGGCGCGAACCGTGGCCCGCCCGGGCGACGTCGTCCTGCTCTCGCCGGCGTGCGCGTCGTTCGACATGTTCCAGGACTTCGAGCACCGTGGCGACGTGTTCCGCGGCCTCGTCGGCGGGCTCACGTGATCTACGCAAGTGCGCGCCGGCAGACCGGCGGCGCCGGGGCGGGGAGGGGTCGCGAGACCACGAGGGCGGTGGCCGCAGGAACCGGCTGTGGCTGGGCTCCATCGACGCGCGACGCTCCGGTACTACGCAGCGGGAAACGGGTCTCTTCGACCCCTCCCCGCCCCGGCGCCACCGGTCTGCCGGCGATCTGGCGGGGCCGCGGTCGGGAGGGGTCAGTGAGACCCGTTTCCCGCCGCGTGTTTCCGGACCGCTGCGTGCCGCTGGAGCCCAGCCGCAACCGGTCCCTGCGGGCGCCGGCCACGTGGTCGAACGATCCCTCCCGACCGCGGCCCCGCCAGATCGCCGACGAGCGCGAGGTGGCGTAATGCCCAGGAAGCTGAGGCCGGACTGGTGGCTGTTGGGGGTGGCGGTGCTGCTGCTGTCGGTCGGCGTCGTCATGGTCTATTCGGCGAGCGCCATCGTGGCCGCGGATCGCTTCGACGATCCCTACCTGTTCCTCAAGAAGCAGCTCGTCTGGGCCCTGCTGGGGGGGGCCTGTCTGCTGGGCGCGCTGCACATCGACTACCGGCGGCTGGAAGGTCTGGGCTGGCCCCTCCTGGTGACGGTCGGGGTGCTGCTGATCCTCGTGCTGGTGCCGCCGCTGGGGCAGCCGATCAACGGCACCTGGCGGTGGCTACGCTTCGGCCCCCTGTCGATCCAGCCAGCCGAGCTCGCCAAGCTCGCGCTCATCATCTATCTGGCCGCGTTCCTGGCCCGACACCGCGACCAGCTAGGCGACTGGCGGCGCGGCTTCCTGCCGCCCCTGGCGGTGGCCGGCGGCCTGGCCGCCCTGATCCTGGCCCAGCCCGATCTCGGGAACTCGCTCACGCTCATCGCGGTGACCTTCGCGCTGCTCTACCTGGCGGGCAGCCGGCTGCGGCACCTGCTCTTGCTGGTGGCCGCGGCCGTCCCCCTGTTGGGCCTGGCCGTGTGGCTGGCGCCTTACCGCTTGCGGCGGATCACGACGTTCATGGATCCGTGGTCGGATCCGCGGGGCAGCGGTTTTCAGATCATCCAGTCCTGGCTGGCCATCGGCGGCGGCGGCCTCTTCGGCCGCGGGGTGGGGGAATCGCGCCAGAAGCTGTTCTACCTGCCCGAGGCCCACACCGATTTCATCTTCGCCGTCCTGGGCGAGGAACTGGGCTTCATCGGCGCCAGCCTCGTGCTCGCGGCATTCGCGGTCCTCGTCTGGCGCGGCCTGCGCGTGGGGCTGCGGGCGCCGGACGCCTTCGGCACCTACCTGGCCCTCGGCATCACCGCCCTCATCGCCACCCAGACGCTCGTGAACCTGGGCGTCGTCACCGGGCTGCTGCCCACCAAGGGCTTGCCGCTGCCCTTCATCTCCTTCGGCGGGTCGGCGCTGCTCACCACGATGGTCGCCACCGGTCTGCTCCTCAACGTGTCGCAGCACGCCAATGTTTAAACGCTACCGGCACATCCACTTCGTGGGCATCGGCGGCAGCGGCATGTCAGGCATCGCCGAGATCCTGGTCAACCTGGGCTACCGGGTGACCGGCTCGGACCAGCGGCGCAACGAGGCGGTGGAGCGGCTCGAGCAGATGGGCGCGAAGGTCGTCATCGGCCACGACGCCGCGCACGTCGACGCCGCCCACGTGGTCGTCTACTCCTCGGCCGTCTCCCCGGACAACGTGGAGGTCCACGAGGCCCGGCAGCGGGGCATCCCGACCATCCCGCGCGCCGAGATGCTCGCCGAGTTGATGCGCCTCAAGTACGGCATCGCCGTCGCCGGGACGCACGGCAAGACCACCACGACGTCGATGGTCGGCGCGGTGCTGGCCGAGGCGCGCTACGACCCCACGATCGTGGTGGGCGGACGGGTCATGAGCCTGGGGTCCAATGCCCGCCTGGGCCAGGGGGAGTACCTGGTGGCCGAGGCCGACGAATCGGACGGCTCGTTCCTGACCCTGGCGCCCACCATCGCGGTCATCACCACCATCGACGCCGAGCATCTCGACCACTACGGCACCCTGGACGCCATCCGCGCGGCATTTCTGGCCTTTGTCAACAAGGTCCCCTTCTATGGCTGCGCCGTGCTGTGTCTGGACCAGCCCAACATCCAGATGCTCATTCCCCGCATTACCAAGCGCGTCGTCACGTACGGCCTGGAGTCCGGCGCCGACCTGGTGGCGCGCCACGTCCGCCTGGCCGGGCTCACCAGTGGCTTCGAGGTCTACCAGCGGGGCGACCTGCTGGGCGACTGTGAGCTCCACGTTCCCGGGCAGCACAATGTGCTCAACGCCCTGGCCGCCATCGCGGTCGGGCTCGATCTCGAAGTCCCGTTCACCACTATCCGGACGGCGCTGGCCGCCTTTGCCGGTGTTCAGCGTCGCTTCCAGGTGCGGGGTCAGGCTGCAGGCGTCACCGTCGTCGACGACTATGGTCATCACCCCGCCGAGATCCGCGCTACGCTGGCCGCCGCCAAGGCCGGCTTCGACGCGCGGGTGGTCACCGTGTTCCAGCCGCACCGCTATTCACGGACGCTCCACCTGCGTCAGGACTTTCTGACCGCATTCAACCAGGCCGACGTCCTCCTCGTGATGGACATCTACCCCGCCGGCGAGGCCCCCATCCTCGGCGTGAGCGGGGCCGACCTGGCCGACGGTATTCGGGCCCACGGTCACCGGGATGTCACGTACGTGGGGGGCGACAAGGGCCGCGTGGTGGAGCGGCTGGCCGAGCTCACGCGGCCGGGCGATCTCGTGCTGACGCTCGGCGCCGGCGACGTCGGCCACATTGGACCAGAACTATTGCTCCGACTCGGGGCTGAACCGCTCAGAGGGAGGCCCACATGCTAGGAGAGATCCGTGGGGAAGTGCGGTTCAAAGAGCCGCTGAGCTTCCACACCTCGCTGCGCATCGGCGGCCCGGCGGACATCTTCATCGTGCCCCAGGACGTCGATGACATCCGTCACGCGCTGGCCTTCGCCGACCGGGAGCAATTACCGGTGGTGGTGGTCGGCGGGGGGAACAACCTGCTGGTGCGTGACCGCGGCGTGCGGGGCGTGGTGCTCAAGCTGGAAGGCTGTCTGGGCCGCGCCGAGTTCCACGGCGAGGAGGCCGTGGCCGGCGCCGGAGCCGGCCTCTCGGCGCTGATTCGCGAGGCGGCCGCGCTGAACCTGGGCGGGATCGAATGCCTGGCCGGCATTCCCGCCACCATCGGCGGCGCCCTGGCCATGAATGCCGGCACGCCCGACGGCGCCATCGGCGACTTCGTGTCGGCCGCCTACTTCCTGTACCCCGACGGCACCCTCGGCGAATACAAGCCGAATGCGGGCGGCTTCGGCTATCGCGCCCTGCACGTTCCTCCGGGGGCGGTGCTCATCGGCTGTCGGCTACGGCTGACGCGTCGGGCCTTGCCCGACATCCAGAAAGAGATCAAGCAGCGGCTGAAGGTCAAGAAAGCCACGCAACCGCTGGCGCTGGCCTCGGCGGGTTGCGTGTGGAAGAACCCGCCCGGTGAGCAGGCCGGGCGCCTGATCGAGCGCGTCGGTTTGCGAGGCAAGCGGATCAACGGCGCCGAGATCTCGACCAAGCACTCGAATTTCATCGTCAACCGCGGGGGCGCGACGTCGGCGGACGTCCACAGTCTCATGGAGCTGACCCGCGAGCGCGTGCACAGTCACTTCGGCCTCACGCTCGAGACCGAGATCCGCCTCATCGGTGAGTAAGGCCGGGCTCGTCTCCCCCCGCGGCCGCGCGCCCGCGCTCTCCGACCTGGGCGAGCGCGATGGGCTCATCGCCCGTCAACGGCTGCCCCGCCCCCGCCGGTGGCGCCGGCTGGGCCGCGCCCTGACGTTGACGTGTTGTGGCCTGCTGGTGCTGGCCGTGCAGGCAGCGGGGGTGGCGTGGCTGCTCACCACGGAGCACTTCGCGGTCCGGATGGTGGAGGTCCGGGGCGCCTCGCGGGTCTCGCCCGACGGGATCCTGGCCGCCGCCGGCATCGCGGCGGGCACCAATCTCTGGCGACTGGACCGGGCCACGGTGACGGCGCGCGTGGAGAGCCTGCCCGAGGTCCGACGCGCCGAGCTCATCCGGGAGCTGCCCGACCGTGTCGTCATCCTGGTCGAGGAGCGCCGGCCGTTCACGCTGGTCCACGGCACCCGGCTGCACTGGGTCGACGAGGAGGGCCGCGCCCTGGGCGAGGCGCGCGAGGCGGTGGCGCCGCCGGCGCCCGTCATCAGCGGGTTGACCGAGGAGGAGCTGGCGGCGATGCGGACCCGGCCGTCCCCCCGAGCCCGCGCGGCCATCGCGCTGATTCGCGCGCTGCTGCGTAGCGGCAGCCCGCTGGCCAGCCAGATCTCCGAGATCGACATGAGCCGCCGCGACGGTCCGGTCCTCTACACCGACAGCGGCATCGAGGTGCGACTCGGCCACGAGGAGTGGGAACAGCGCCTGGCGCGCCTCGAGGGCGTCCTGGCGCAGGTGGGGAGCCAGGAAACAGCAGTGAGCGCCATCGACCTCAGGTATCAGGACCAGGTCATCCTCAAGAAGGGAGGTCGGGGATAGCGCGGTCCAAGCTTCCGGAGCTCGTGGTCGGCCTGGACGTCGGCACGACCAAGATCTGCGCGGTCATCGCTCAGCCGAACTCTGCCCACGGCATCGACATCGTCGGCATCGGCGCCGCGGCTTCCCGCGGCCTGCGCAAAGGGGTTGTGGTCAACATCGAGGCCACGGTCGACGCGATCCGGCAGGCCGTCGCCGAGGCCGAGCAGATGGCCGGGGTCGAGGCCGCCGGCGTCTACGCCGGCGTCGCGGGAGGACACATCCGCGGGATCAACAGTCGCGGCGCGGTCACCGTGTCCGGCAAGGATCGCGAGGTGACGGCGGCCGACGTCCAGCGGGCCGTCGAGGTGGCCCGGGCCGTCAGCCTGCCCCAGGACCGGGAGATCCTGCACGTCCTGCCCCAGGCGTTCGTGGTCGACGACCAGGACGGCATCCGGGCCCCGGTCGGGATGTCGGGGTCCCGGCTGGAAGTCGAGGTCCACATCGTGACGGGCGCGGTCAGCGCGATTCACAACGTGATCCGCTCCGTGAATCGCGCCGGGCTCGCCGTGTACGACGTCGTCCTCGAACCGCTGGCCTCGGCGGAGGCGGTCCTGTCGGCCGACGAGATGGAGCTCGGCGTCGTCCTCGTCGACATCGGCGGCGGCACCACCGACCTGGCCTTCTTCCGGGACGGCGCCGTGTGGCACTCGGCGATCCTGCCTCTGGGCGGTGATCACGTCACCAACGACATCGCGGTAGGGCTGCGCGCGCCGGTGGGCGACGCCGAGGAGCTCAAGCGGCGGTATGGCTGCGCGCTCACCGCGCTCGTGTCCGCCGAGGAGACGATCGATGTGCCGTCCATCGGCGGACGCCGGCCGCGCCAGCTCTCCCGGCAGGTCCTGTCCGGCATCATCCAGCCCCGCATGGAAGAGATCATCACGCTGGCCGCCCGGGAGATGGTCAAGCTCGGCTTTCAGGGAGCCGCTACCGCGGGGGTGGTGGTCACCGGAGGCACCTCGATCATGGAGGGCGTCCCCGAGCTGGCCGAGGCCATCTTCGAGCTGCCCGTGCGACGCGGGCTGCCCGAGACGGTGGGCGGCCTCGCCGATGTGGTCAAGAGCCCGATCTATGCGACGGGGGTGGGGCTGGCCCTGTACGGCGCCCGGACCGGTCCGCCGGCCGGCGTCGACGAGGCGCCGGCCGGCGGCAGCGAAGGCGGCCTCGGCGGCCTGGCCCGGCGGTTCATGGATTGGTTCGGTGAAATCTTCTAAGAACGCTCACGCGGAGACGCGAAAGGAGGCGCGGATGGAGAAGGAACGCGGCCGGCGTCCGCTGTTCGAGCTCGAGGAGACTCCCCAGGCGGCCAAGATCAAGGTGATCGGCCTGGGCGGCGGCGGTAGCAACGCCGTGAGTCGGATGATCAACGCGCAGTTCACCGGCGTGGACTTCATCGTCGCCAATACCGACAGCCAGGCGCTGCGCGCCTCACCCGCCCCCATCAAGCTGCACCTCGGCGCCAAGCTGACTCAAGGGCTCGGGGCCGGCTCCAACCCGGCCATCGGGCGCGACGCCGCGCTGGAAGACCCCGAGCAGATCACCCGCCTTCTCGAGGGGGCCGACATGGTCTTCATCACGGCTGGCCTGGGCGGGGGCACGGGCACCGGCGCCGCTCCCGTGGTGGCCTCGCTGGCCAAAGACCTCGGCATCCTCACCGTGGCCGTCGTGACCAAGCCCTTCCACTTCGAGGGGCGCCGGCGGATGCAGCAGGCCGAGGCCGGCCAGGACGAGCTGCGGGTCGTGGTCGACACGTTGATCACCATCCCCAACCAGCGCCTGCTCGCGGTCGTCGAGCGGGGGACGGCGCTGATGGATGCCTTCAAGGTCGCCGACTCCGTGCTCCATCAAGCGGTTCAGGGCATCTCCGACCTGATCCTGGTTCCCGGTCTCATCAACCTCGACTTCGCCGACGTGCGCACCATCATGTCGGGGATGGGCATGGCCATGATGGGCACCGGCGTCGGCCGCGGTGAGCACCGCGCCCTCGACGCGGCCCACAAGGCCGTGGCCAGCCCCCTGCTCGACGACTCCTCGATCGACGGGGCCAAGGGGGTGCTGATCAACTTCACCGGCGGCCCTGATCTGTCGCTGCACGAAGTGGAAGAGGCCGCCCGCATCGTGCAGGAGGCGGCCAACGACGAGGCCAACATCATCTTCGGCGCGGTCATCGACCACAGCCTCGGCGACGAAGTGCGAATGACGGTGATCGCCACCGGCTTCCCCGAGAAGCGGGAATCGCTGACACCTAGCGGCAAGGTCGTCGACCTGCCGCGCGTGAACCGGGCGCCCAGCCTGGCCACCGCCGGCGCCTGGCGGCGACGGGCGGCCGAGGTGCGGGAGGACGGCGACGAGGCCGGCGGCAGCGACTTCGACGTGCCGGCGTTCCTGCGGCGTCAGGCCGACTAGCGCTCGCGCTCCGGCGCGAGTCGTGAGGGCGGGATGGCACCGGGCCTCGCGCGGCCTCGGGCGCGGGGCGGCGCATACTGATCGCATGAGCTTCGTCGGGTACGGGGAGCCGCCGCAGTTCTTCACGTTCGGCAGTCTCGACGCGCTCGGGCTGCCCCATGCGACGACGACGCGGCATTGCCCGGGGGTCGGCGCCGGGTCGGAATCCTCGGGACCCTTTCGGCCGGAAGCCGGGCGGGCGCTGGCCGGCGCCGGCCTCGATCTCGGCCGGGTGGCCTGGGCGCGGCAGGTGCACGAAGCCGAAGCCGTGCGCGTCACGCCGGCCGGCGGGTTCGCCGGGACGGGGGACGTCCTCGTCAGCGCGGAGCCCGGCGTCGCGCTTTCCATCTTCACCGCGGACTGCCTGGCCATCGTGCTGTACGACGCGGAGGCCCGCGCGGTCGCCGTGGCCCACGTCGGCTGGCGGGGCACCGTGCGCGGCGCGGCCCAGGCGGCCGTGACGGCGCTGACCGGACTGGGCGCGCGCCCCGAGCGGCTGCGAGCGGCGATCGCGCCCTCCATCGGCCCCTGCTGTTACGAGATCGATGCGCCGGTCGCGGCGGAGTTCAGGCGGGCGTATCCCGCGCTGTGGGAGGCGTGGGTCACGCCGGTTCGTGCCGACCACTGGCTGCTCGACCTCTGGCGCGCGAACGAGACGCTCCTGGCGCGCTCCGGCGTCCCGCCCGCGCAGATCGACAACCCCCGCGTCTGCACGGCCTGTCATCCCGAGCTCTTCTACTCCTATCGCAAGGGCAACCGCGGTCGCCTCGTCACCCTCGCCGCGCTCCCGAGATGACGCGAGGAGACGTCGACGGTGGTCGCAGCGCGCGTCGATGGGGAGGTGTGGCGGGGGGCGCTGATGGCAGCGCGCGTGGATGGGGAGGTTTGGAGGGGGCGCGCCTCGTGCCCCCTCCAATTCAATAATGCTAGAATCGCCGAAGATGGACGAGATTCGCATCAACCTCGAGCGCGTGCGCGAACGGATCGCCCGTGCCGCCGAGCGCGCGGGCCGTCGCCCCGACGACGTGTTGCTGGTCGGCGTCAGCAAGACCGTCGACGTCGGGCGGATCCGGCAGGCCGTGGCCGCCGGCCTGCCGGCGCTCGGCGAGAATCGCGTGCAGGAAGCGCAGGCCAAGATCGCGGCGCTGGGTCGACCGGTGCCCTGGCATCTGATCGGGCACCTGCAAACCAACAAGGTGCGCGCCGCCCTCGAGCTCTTCGACGTGATCCAGTCCCTCGACCGGCTGGAGCTGGCTCGCGAGTGCGATCGTCGCGCCCGCGCGCGCGGACGGCCGGTCGCGGTGCTGATCCAGGTCAACGTGGCCGGCGAGGCCTCCAAGGGGGGCTTCGCTCCGCACGACGTGGGTGCCGCCATCGACGCCATCGGGGCGCTCGAGCACCTGGAGCTGCGCGGGCTCATGGCGATCCCCCCACCGGTGGAGCGCGCCGAGGAGGCTCGGGGCTGGTTCCGGACGCTGGCCCAGCTCGGCAAGCGACACGGCCTCGGCGAGCTCTCGATGGGCATGAGCGCCGATTTCGAGGTGGCCGTCGAGGAAGGCGCCACCATGGTGCGGGTGGGCACGGCCATCTTCGGGGCGCGGCCGCCTCGCGAGGAACGTTCCACCCCATGAGCGTGAAGGGCCAGAAAGTCGGGTTCGTGGGTTCCGGCAACATGGGGGAGGCTCTCATCCGGGGGCTGGTGGCCGCCAACGTCGTGCCGGCCGAGGCGGTGTGGGCCAGCGACGTGCGCGGGGAGCGTCTGGCCGAGCTGGGCGCGAAGTACGGCATTCGGCAGGCCAGCGACAACAGCGAGCTGGTGCGGCAGGTCGACGTCGTGATCCTGGCCGTCAAGCCCCAGATCATGGCCGCGGTGCTTCGCGAGATCGCCCCGGCGCTCACCCGACGGAAGCTCGTCATCTCGCTGGCCGCCGGCGTGTCGACGGCCCGGATCCGATCGGCGCTCGGCCGGGAGGTGCGTCTCATCCGCGTCATGCCGAACACGCCCGCCCTGGTGCTGGAGGGCGCCACCGCGATCGCCCGGGCCGACGGGCTCGAGCCCGACGACCTGGACACCGCCAGCGAGATCTTCAGCGCCGTGGGGCGCGTCGTCGTGCTGGAGGAAGAGCTCATGGACGCGGTGACGGGCCTGTCCGGCTCGGGTCCGGCCTACGTGGCCCTAGTCTTAGAGTCGCTGGCCGACGGCGGCGTGAAGATGGGCCTCGACCGGATCACGGCCATGACCCTGGCGACCCAGACTGTGCTGGGCGCGGCCAAGCTCATCCTCGAGACCGGGATGCATCCCGGCGCGCTCAAGGACATGGTGAGCTCCCCCGGGGGCACGTCCATCGCCGGTATCGCGGCGCTGGAAGAGGGCGGCATCCGGACCACCTTCATCAAGGCGGTCGAGCGGGCCACGCAGCGGTCCAGAGAGCTGGGGCAGGGCGCCGCCTGATGTTCGTCTTCAGCAACCTGGTGCTGGCGGCGGCGCGCATCCTGGAGTTGGTGCTGTGGGCCTACTTCTGGATCATCATCGCCCGGGCCGTGCTGTCGTGGGTCAACCCCGATCCGTTCAACCCCATCGTCCGCTTTCTCTACCGGGCCACCGAGCCCGTGCTGCGGCCGATTCGGCACCGGCTGCCCACTCTGACCATGGGGCTCGATCTGTCCCCCATGGTGGTGCTGCTGGCGATCTATTTCCTGGAATCATTCCTGGTCGGATCGCTGCGCGATCTGGCCATCAGCCTGAGGTAGTCGGAGGACCCGATGCGGCTCACTCCCCTCGATATCCGGCAGCAACAGTTCACGGTCCGGATGTTCCGTGGTCTCGATCCCCAGGAGGTCGACGCGTTTCTGGAGGACGTGGCCGAGGACTACGAGTCGGTGCTCAAGGAGAACGGGCTGCTCCGGGAGCAGCTGAGCGCTCTGGAGGAGCGCAGCCGGGGGCTGGTCGACCGCGAGAAGGCCCTGCAGGACACGCTGCTCACCACCCAGCGGCTGGCCGAGGAGATGAAGGAGAGCGCCCGCCGCGAGGCGCAGCTCATCATGCGGGAGGCCGAGCTCAGGGGCGACAAGTACGTGGAGGATCTCCGCGCCGAGGAGGCGCACATCCGCGGCCAGATCAACGAGCTCAAGCGGGCGCGCCGCCAGGTCGCCGAGGATCTGCGGGCCACGCTCGACCGGTACCACCGGCTGTTCACGCTGGATCTGGCCGACGACGACGCCAAGGATGGCGACGCCCGCTAGCGGCACGCTGGTGCGCGTCCGGGTCCAGCCGCGGGCCGCGCGGAACGAGATCGTGGGCTGGCGGGCCGACGAAGTGCTGGGCGTGAGGGTAACGGCCGCGCCGGTGGAGGGACGGGCCAACGCGGCGGTGACCGAGCTGCTGGCGGCCGCCCTCGGTCTGCCCCGCTCGGCCGTCCGGGTGGCCCGGGGCGAGCGCGGGCGCGACAAGCTCGTACGGGTGCAGGGATTGAGCGCCGGTGAGATCCGGAATCGGCTGGGCGCGGTGGAGGGAAGATCATGAGGGCAACACTGATTGCGGCAGGCCTGGCGATGGCGATGGCGGCCGGCGCGGTGCCGGCGTGGGCCGAGCACGGGGCGGAGTCGAGCTCCGTCGATCTGGACGTCGATCTCCGGGTCGATCGTGACGGCTTTCGCGTGGCTGGACAGCTGCTGGGCCTCGGAAAAGTCTACGGCGCCTGGCTGAACGGGCGGGTGCGCGCCGACGGGTTGAGTCTCGATGGCCGCGTCCAAGAGGGCAGCCGGGCCTTGAACTTCAAGTTGAACGCCGAGATCGCGCGCCGGTGGCTGGACGCCTTCGGACGGAATCCGATCTGACGGCCTCGATCGCTCCCCTCCGCTGGTCCGGCGATCGCCTGGTCCTCCTCGATCAGACCCGGCTTCCCGGCGAAGAGGTGGAGCGCGTCTGCGCCCGCTGGGAAGAGGTCGCCGAGGCGATCCGCGCGCTGGTCGTCCGGGGCGCCCCGGCCATCGGCGTGGCCGCCGCCTTCGGCCTGGTCCTCGCCGCCCGCCAGAGCGCAGCGACCACGTTCGAGGAGCTGCTGGCGGATCTGGAGACGGCGAGCAAAGGGTTGGCCGCCACACGGCCCACCGCCGTGAACTTGTTCTGGGCGCTGGAGCGCATGCGCCGGACGGCGCTGGCCGCCCGGCATGTGCCCCTCGCCGAGGTGCGGACCCGGCTGGAGACCGAGGCGCAGGCCATCCTCGACGAGGACGTCGCCGGCAATCGCGCCATCGGCAGCCACGGCGCCGTGCTGGTTCCGCCGGGAGCCCGCATCCTCACCCACTGCAACGCCGGGGCGCTGGCCACGGCGGGCTACGGCACGGCGCTCGGGGTCGTACGCGCCGCCCACGCCGCCGGCCGGGTGGCGCTGGTGTGGGTGGACGAGACGCGCCCGGTCATGCAAGGCTCGCGGCTCACCGCGTGGGAGTGCGTGCGCGACGGCATTCCTCACCGCCTCGTCGCCGATGTCGTCGCCGCCTCGCTGATGGGCCGCGGCGAGGTCGACCTGGTGGTGACCGGGGCCGATCGCATCGCCGCCAACGGGGACACCGCCAACAAGATCGGGACCTATGCGCTGGCCGTCCTGGCCCGCCACCACGGGGTGCCGTTCTACGTCGCGGCGCCCTGGTCCACCATCGATCCGTCCCTGCCCTCCGGGCTGCAGATCCCGATCGAGGAGCGCGATCCCCGGGAAGTCCGGGGCGTGGCCGATCGGCTCACCGCGCCGGCGGCGTCGCCGGTCTACAATCCGGCCTTCGACGTGACCCCCGGCACGCTGATCACCGCGATCATCACCGAGCGCGGGATCTACCGGCCGCCGTACCGCTTCGCCACATGACTGCCGCGCGATGGTGGCGAACCCCGACATCCACATCGCCCGGCGCTTCCACGACCTGACCACCCACACGCCGCATTCTGTCCGTACCAGCAGTCACACGCTGGACTGGGACATCAAGCCGTTCCCGTTCAAGGTCTACCCCGAGCTGCCGGCGCTGCCGTTGCCCCGCGAGGTGGCTCCCGTCGCGGTCGACACGCTGGCGGCGCTGGACTCGAGCGCAACCCGCCCGGCGTCGGCCATGACGCTCGAGCACCTGAGCACGCTGCTGTACCTGGCGGCAGGCGTGACGAAGAAGAAGACGTACCCGGGCGGCGGCGAGGTACTGTTCCGCGCCGCGGCCTCGACCGGCGCGTTGTATCAGACGGAGGTCTACGTAGCGGCCGGTGCCGTCGAGGGCCTGGACCCCGGCCTCTATCACTTCTGCCCCGGGGACTTCACGCTCCGGCGGCTGCGCGCCGGCGACGTGCGAGCGCCGCTGGGCGAGGCCGCCGCCGACCCTGACGTGGCCAGGCGGGCGGCCACGATCGTGCTGACGGCGATCTACTGGCGCAACACCTGGAAGTACCAGGCCCGGGGCTGGCGCCATCTGTACTGGGATTCGGGAACGATGCTGGCCAACCTGACTGCGGCCGGCCAGGCGCTCGGTCTGACGCCCCGTGTGCTCACCGGGTTCGCCGATCCTCAGGTCAACCACCTGCTCGGCCTCGACGCCGACCGCGAGGCGGCGCTCGAGCTGGTCACCCTCGGTCCCGCCACGGTTCCCGCCGCCCCGCGGCCCGATCTGGACGACATCCGCCACGACGTCATGCCCCTGTCATCTCAAGAGGTCGACTACCCGATCCTGCGGGAAATGCAGCAGGCCTCCATGCTGCAGACGCCGGACGATGTCCGGTCGTGGCGCCGCAGCTCCCCGCCGGCGTCCCGCGCGCCGCGGGGACCGCTCACCGCGCTGCCTGCGGCCCTCCGGGCGGCGGGACGAGCCCTCGACGACACCATCCAGCGCCGCGCCTCGACCCGGCGTTTCGGTCACGCACCTCTGGAGCTGGCGCAACTGGCCACGACGCTCTGGTGGGCCACCCGCCCGGTCCAGATCGACGTGCCGGCGGGCCTCGTGGACGTCTTCCTCGTCGTCAACGCCGTCGACAGTCTGGAGCCAGGGACGTGGCGGTACTGGCCGAACAGCCACGCCCTGGAGCGCCTGGCCGCGGGTGAGTTTCGCCGTCAGTCGGCGTTCCTCACGCTGGAGCAGGCGCTGGGAGGGGACGCGGCGGTCACGCTCTATTTCCTGGCCCCGCTGAACGCGCTGCTGGCGGCGTACGGCAACCGCGGTTACCGGCTGGCCAACCTGGAAGCCGGGCTGATCGGCGGCCGCGCCTACCTGGTCGCCTACGCATCGGGGTTCGGCGCCTCAGGCCTCACCTTCTATGACGGCGAGGTCGTCCGCTTCTTCTCGCCTCACGCCGAGGGGCTCGATGCGATCTTCGTCACCGCGCTGGGCAAGGCCGGCCGCTCGTCGTGTTAGAGTCGGGAGCATGAAGAAATACCAGCTGATGGCGCCCGGCCCCACGCCCGTCCCCAGTCAGGTGCTGCTGGCCATGGCGCAGCCGATGATCCACCATCGGACTCCGGAGTACGAGGCGCTGTTCGCCGAGGTGCGCGAGCAGCTCAAGTGGCTGTTCCAGACGTCGCAGGACGTCGTCCTCCTCACCTGCTCGGGCACAGGGGCGATGGAGGCGGCGGTGGTCAACACGCTGTCGCCCGGGGACACGGTCGCCATCATCCGGGCGGGCAAGTTCGCCGACCGTTGGGCCGAGATCGCCGGGATCTACGGGCTGCAGACGGTGACGCTGGAGGCGGCCTTCGGGGCGACGGTGGCGCCGGGGCGGCTGGGCGAAACGCTGCGCGCGCGGCCCGAGGTCAAGGCGGTGCTCGTTCAGCACAGCGAGACCTCGACCGGCGTGCTGCACGACGTCCGGGGCTACGCCGAGGTCACGCGGGGCACGGGCGCCCTGCTCGTCGTCGATGCGGTGTCCAGCCTGGGCATCGCCGATCTGCCCATGGACGCCTGGGGCGTGGACGTGGTCGTGGCCGGCTCGCAGAAAGGGCTCATGCTGCCTCCGGGGCTGGCTTTCTGCGCGCTGAGCGAGCGGGCCTGGCGCCAGACGGCCCACTCGCGGCTGCCCAAGTACTACTTCGACCTGGTTGCCGAGCGCAAAGCGGGCGCCAAGAACGACGTGCGCTTCACTCCCGCCGTCGGCATCGTCGTCGGCCTGCGCGAGGCGCTGCGGCTGATGCACGCCGAAGGCCTGGGGAACGTGTTCCGGCGCCACGACCGGATGGCCCGGGCCACCCGGGCCGGTGTGGAGGCGCTCGGGCTGCAGCTCTTCGCCCGGGCCACGCCCAGCCCGGCCGTCACCGCGGTCACGGCGCCGGCCGGTATCGACGGCGAAACCATCGTGGCGACCTTCGCGAAGACGCACAACATCACGATCGCCGGCGGGCAGGGAGAGATGAAGGGCAAGCTCTTCCGCCTCGGCCACATGGGGTATGCCGTCGAGTTCGACGTCATCACGGCGCTGGCCGCGCTGGAGCAGGTGCTGGCCGACCTCGGACTGCCCGTCGACTTCGGCGCCAGCGTGCGCGCCGCCCAGAAGGTCTTCGCCGAGAAGGTCTAGGTCCCTGGCGGGCCAGGCGGTAGTGGGCGGTGACGCTCACGGTGATTTCCAGCTGTCCCGGTTCCACTGGTCCCGGCGCCATCGCCGCGCTCACCGTCGCGCCAAACCGCTCCCCCAGCTCGGGCCGGGGTAACGGGCCACCGTCGGTCAGGCTGACGAGCTCGCCGAGACGGAGGCCCGCCGCCTCAGCGAGCTGACCGGCCTTGGTCTGGGCGTCGCGCACGGCGAGGGCGCGGGCCTCGGCTTCGGCCCTGGCGGGGTCGGAGACCCTGAAGCGGACGCCGCGGATCGTGGTGGCGCCGGCGGCCATGGCCGCCTCCACCAGACGCCCCACGGCGGTCAGCTCGCGGATGCGCACCTGCACCACGTTGACCACCCGGTAACCGGCGATGCGGGCGCCCTCGTCTTCGCTCCGCCGCGGGGCCGTCACCGGATCCACCGAGTACGCCACCGTCGTGATGTCGCGCTCGCTCACGCCGAGGGTTTTCAGCCGCTCGAGCACCGCCTGCATCTGCCGCGCCGCCTGCGCCGTCGCGTCGGACAGGCTGGGCGCGCGTAGCTCGACGCCGAGATGTGCCAGCGCGGTGTCCGGCACGACGGCGACCTTGCCGGTGCCCCAGACGGTGATTCCCGCGCCCGGGCGCGCTCGCGGCTCGGACACGTCGACCGCCAGGCAGCCGCCGAACAGGCCGGCGGTGAGCATGAGGCTCCCCACGATCCACGCGCGTGACATGCGCTCCTCCTCGGCGGCGGTGCTCCGGCGCGCCTTCAGGATACCCAGAAAAGGGGCTAGAATGGCGGGGTTGTCATGAGCTTGCGATTGTTCGTCGTACGGCACGGGGCCACCGAATGGTCCAGCGCGCGTCGATTCGCCGGCAGCCGCGACATCCCGCTCAGCGAGGACGGCCGGCGGCAGTGCGAGGCGGTGGCTCGGGCCCTGGCCGAGAGTCGGCCAGCCGCGGTGTGGGCCAGCCCCCTGGAGCGGGCGCGGACCTCGGCCGAGATCCTGACCAGGCCCCACCGGCTGCCCGTGCGCCTGGACGGGGCGTTTCGTGAGATGGGCTTCGGGCAGTGGGAAGGGCTGACGCGCGAGGAGGTCGCCGCCCGCTTCCCCCGCGAGTGGGAGGCCTGGCGGACGAGCCCGACGGCGGTGACCGCACCGGATGGCGAGTCGGTCGCGGCGGTGGCCGCCCGCGTGGCCGCCGGCCTCGAGGCCTTGCGGAGCCAGCACGATGGCCAGACGGTCATTCTGGTATCGCACGCGATGGTCATTCGCCTGCTGGTCCTGGACGCGCTGGGTCTCGACCTCGACCGACTGTGGACGGTCGAGGCCACACCGGGCGGCATCTCCGAGCTGGAGTACCGCAAGGACTGGGTCACCCTGCATCGGATGAACACGCTGGCGCACCTGGAGGAGGCGGAGGTGGCGCCGTGAAGCCGCTGCCCACCCAGCTCCCCAAGGGCACGCGCATCTACCTGCCCGACGAAGCGGCCCGCAAGCGCCACGTCGAGACGCGGTTGTTCGAGGTCTTCGGGCGCTGGGGCTATCGCGAGATCGTCACCCCCACCTTCGAGTTCTTCGACGCCATCGCCAGCGGCACCGACCAGGCGCTCCAGGAGAACATGTTCAAGTTCGTCGACCGCGAGACGGGACGGATGCTCGCGCTGCGGGCGGACATCACGCCCCAGGTGGCCCGCATCGTCGCCACCCGGCTGCGCGACGAGGGCAAGCCGATCCGCCTCTGCTACGTCACCAACGTCTTCCGCTACGACGAGCCCCAGCTGGCGCACTACCGGGAGTTCTCTCAGGCCGGCGTGGAGCTGATCGGCCTGGACAAGCCCGAGGCCGAGGCCGAGCTGATCGCCATGACGGTCGAGGGGCTCCGCGCGCTGGGGCTCAGCCGCTTCCAGATCGACGTGGGCCATCCCGACTTCTTTCGCGGCCTGACGGAGGAGCTGACGGTCGACGGCAGCCGTCTGCGCGAGGTGCGAACGGCCCTCGCCCGGAAGGACGTGTCGTCGTTGGAACGCCTCGTCGGCGCCCTGGCCCCGCCCCCCCACGTCGGCGAAGCCCTGCTGGCGCTGCCGGCTCTGTTCGGTCGGGCCGAGGTCCTGGAGCGGGCGGCGCGCTTCGCCCGCAACGCCCGCTCCGAGCGCGCGCTGGCCAACCTGGGCGAGGTCCATCGGCTGCTGACGATCTACGGGCTGGCCGACGCCGTCCTGCTCGACCTGGGCGAGGTTCGCGGCTTCGATTACTATTCGGGGACGTACTTCGAAGCCTACGTGGCCGACTTCGGGGCCGCCGTGGCCGCGGGCGGGCGGTACGACCAGATGCTGGAACGCTTCGGCTACGCCTGCCCGGCGGTGGGGTTCGCCTTCGACGTGGCCCGGGCGCTGAGCGTCATGGAGGCCCAGGGGGTGACCGTGGAGCTGACCGGCCCCGACTTCTTCATCGTCGATTCCACCCGGGAGAAGACCGCGGCGCTGTCGCTGGCACGCCGGCTGCGGGATTGCGGGGCCTCGGTGGCTCGGGACATCGTCACCCGTGGGCTCGAGGACTCCCTGGCGTACGCCCGGAGCCAGCGCGTGGCCCGCGTGTTGATCGTGGGCAGCCCCGACACGGAGACGGGAGAGATGCTGGTGCTCGACCTCAAGACCGGCGTCCGGGAGCGGCTCGCCATCCGGGCGGCGCTGCAAGATCCGGAGGCGCTCCTGGCCGGCGTACGGGGGGCGCGGCATGCCTAACATCGTCGTGGCCGGCACGCAATGGGGGGACGAGGGCAAGGGTAAGGTCGTGGACGTGCTGGCTCCCCACGTGGATGTCGTGGTCCGGTATCAGGGCGGCAACAACGCCGGCCACACCGTCGTGGTCGGGCGCGAGAAGTACGTCCTGCACTCGATTCCCTCCGGCATCCTGCACCCCGGCTGCCGGTGCGTCATCGGGTGCGGGGTCGTGGTCGATCCCGGCTCGCTCATCGAGGAGATGGAATCGCTGGTGCAGCGCGGCGTCGGGCTCGACGGCACGCTGTTCATCTCCAAGAACGCCCACCTCATCCTGCCGTACCATCCCGCCCTGGACCTGGCCTCCGAGGCCAAGCTGGGCCCGCGGCGGATCGGCACCACCGGCCGCGGCGTCGGGCCGGCCTACGTCGACAAGGCGGCCCGCGTCGGCATTCGCATGGGTGACTTGCTGGACGAGCGGCTGTTCCGGGCCAAGCTCGAATACAACGTCGCCCAGAAGAACCGCCTCCTGCGCGAGCTCTACGACGCGGAGACCTTCACGGTGGAGGCCATCTACCACCAGTATCGGCGCTACGCGGGCTGGCTCGCCCCCTACGTCACCGATACGGCCCTGCTGCTGTCGAACTGGATCGAGCGCGGCTACCAGGTGCTGTTCGAGGGCGCCCAGGGCACGATGCTCGACATCGACCACGGCACCTATCCCTACATCACGTCGTCCTCCACCACGGTGGGCGGGGCGACGACGGGTACGGGGGTGCCCCCCACCCGGATCCACGGGGCGCTCGGCGTGGCCAAGGCCTACACCACGCGGGTGGGCGGCGGACCGCTGCCCACGGAGATGAGCGGCCGCATCGCCGAGGAGATCCGCGCCCGCGGCAACGAGTACGGCGCCACCACGGGGCGGCCGCGACGATGCGGGTGGTTCGATGCCGTGGTCCTGCGCTACGCGGTGCGCGTCAACGGCTTCGACACGGTGGCCCTCACCAAGCTCGACGTGCTCGATCAGTGCGAGACGGTGAAGATCTGCACGGGCTATCGGTATCGGGGGGACGTCCTCACCGATTTTCCGCAGGAAGAGGCGGTCCTGGCCGAGGTGGAGCCGGTCTACGAGGAGGTCTCGGGCTGGCTGACTCCGACGGGCCACGCGAAGCTCGAAGGTGATCTGCCGGCCAAGGCCCGCCGGTACCTCGAGCAGCTTCAGGAGCTGATCGGCGTGCCGTTCTGCATGATCTCCACGGGGCCCCAGCGGGACGACACCATCCTCTGCGAGGATTCGCCGCTGCACCGCTGGTTCCCCTCCGTTCGTACCAGCCTCCTCTGAAGGCTGGCCGCGGCCGGTGGGAAAAACTTTTCCTACGACGCGGAGAGTCGATGGCGACGGGGTCCGGCCCCGCGTATGCTCTTTGGAGCCCTCATGAGCACGTTCCAGGGGCCTACGACGGCGTCCCCCCCAGGCAGCCGGCGGTTGTCGACGCGCGCCTACCTCGTCGTTCTCGTGCTGGCGGCGTTGCTGCCCGTGCTGCTGTTCGCGAGCATCCTGATCGGGTATCGCGCGTACGAAGCGCGGGCGGTCATCGAGGAAGGCACGCGCGATACCGCCGGGGCGCTGGCCACCGCTGTCGACCGCGAGCTGCTCAGCTCGATCACCGCGCTGCGGGCCTTCGCCGCGTCCCAGCATCTGGAGCGCCACGATCTGCGGACGTTCTACGACGACGCTCGCCGGGTCGTGGCCACGCATCCCAACTGGATCGCCGTCGCCGTCTTCTCCCCTTCGGGCGCCCAGCTGCTCAACACCATGTACGACCTGGGCACGCCGCTGCCGTCGCCCGTGGATCAGAAGAGCTTCGATCGGTTGACCGAGAGCCGTCAGCCGGTCGTGGGCAGCCTCGTCCGCGGGCCCGTCACGGGCGTCTGGCACTATCCGGTTCGGGTCCCGGTGATGCGCGATGGACGGCTCGAATACGTCGTCACCGCGGTGGTGTCGACCCAGGCCATCCACGATGTCTTGACGGCCCAGCGCCTGCCCGCCGGCTCGGTGTGCGTCGTCTTCGACGCCCGCGGGCGCATCGTCGCCCGGACCGACGATGGCGATCGATTCCAGGCCATCACGGCGGCGAGCCTCCTCGGCGACGCCTCCGGCCCCGAGGGCTGGGTCCGGGGCGACAACGGGCAGGGGGGCGCGACCTACGCGGCCTACGTGCGGCCGCCCGCCTCGGGCTGGACAGTGGCCCTGGCCACCGACGCCGCGGTCATCGACGGCCGGTTCTGGGGGTCACTGCAGACGGTCGTGATCGGGGGGCTGATCTTCGTGCTGGCCGCGGCGCTCGGCGCCGGGCTCCTGGCCCGTCGCCTGGCCAGATGGCTGGCCGACCTGGCCGCCTCCGCGGAGTCGCTCGGGCGCGGTGAGGCGCCGGCCGTCGCCTCGTCGCCGGTTGTCGAGATGGATGCGCTGGCCCGGGCCATCGCCATGGCCGGGCGCGAACGCCGGGACGCCGAGACGTTGCTGGCCAGTCAGAAGGCGGCCCTGGAGCTGATCGCCACCGGAGCGCCGCTGGCTACGGTGCTGGAGGCGCTGGCCCGGGCCGCCGGGCAGGAGACGCCCGATGCGCTGGTCGCGATCCAGCTCGCGGACCGCGACGGCGGCCGGGCGACGTACGGGTCGGCGCCGAGCGCCTCGGATGGCCCACCGGCGATCGACGTGCCGATCTTCTCCTCGACGGGACAGGTCCTGGGCTCCTTCACCACCTACTTCCGTCTGGCTCGGCCGGCCACCGAGCGCGAGCGCCGCACGGTCGAGATCCTCGCGCGCACGGCGTCGATCGCCATCGAGCGGGCCCAGGGGGAGGTGGCCCTGCAGGAGAGCGAGGAGCGCTACCGGCTCGTCGGCCGGGCCATCAGCGACGTCATCTGGGACTGGAACGTCGTCACCGGAGAATTCGTCTGGAGCGACGCGCTCAAGACGGTGTTCGGGTACGACCCGCAGCTCAGCGTGGGCATCAAAGGCTCCCAGGCCTGGTGGATCGAGCACATCCACCCCGACGACCGTGAGCGCGTTCGCCGATCGCTGCAGACCGCCATCGAGGCCGGAGCCGAGCTGTGGGCCGAGGAGTACCGTTTCCGGAAGGCTGACGGCACTCACGCCGTGGTCACCGACCGCGGCTGCATCCGGCGCGATTCGATGGGGCGCCCCCTGCGCATGGTGGGCTCCATGCTGGACGCCACCGAGCTCAAGCGCGCCGAAGAGGAGCGCGGCCGCCTCTTCGAGCGCGAGCAGACTGCCCGTCGGGACGCCGAGCGGAGGCGGCTCGAGGCCGAGGAGCTCGTCCGCCTGGCCCGTGTCCTGACCGAGGATCTGGATCTCTCGGCCGTGGCCGAGCGTACTGTCCAGAACGTCCCCCGCCTGTTCGAAGTCGAATCGGCCGTGCTGCAGCTCCGGCAGCTCGACGGCTCGCTCGTCGTCGCGGCCTCGGCGGGCCAATCTCCGAACATCTTTCCGCGCGGCCACGTCACCTCCCCGGGCACGGGGCTGGGGGCCCGGGCCATGGCGGAACGCCGGCCGGTCTGGACGTCGGACATCCTGCGCGAGCCCGACGTCGTGCTCAGCGAGGACGTTCGGGCTCGCCTGGCCGCCACCGACCACCATGCGGTGCTGGCCGCCCCGCTGGTGGTCAAGGGCGAGGTGCTCGGCGTGCTCGCCCTCATCGATAACGTGACGCGCCGCTTCTCGCCCGGTGAAGTCGGTCTCCTGCAGGCGCTGGCCGATCAGGCCGGGCTGGCCATCAGAATCGTCCAGCTCTACACGGGAGCCCAGGAGGCCCGGGTGGAGGCCGAGGCGGCCAACCGGGCCAAGGATCAGTTCTTGGCCACGCTCTCCCACGAGCTCCGCACGCCGCTCAACGCGATGGTCGGCTGGCTGCGGATCCTGCGCGGCGGGCAACTCGACGAAGAACGGATGGCCCACGCCCTGGACGTCCTGGACCGCAATACCCAGTTACAGGCGAAGCTGGTGGACGACCTGCTCGACGTGTCCCGGATCATCGCCGGCAAGCTGCAGCTGGAGAAGCGCGTCGTGGAGATGGTGGGCGTGGTGGAGCAGGTGGTCACCTCCCTTGCCGACAGCGCCCAGGCCAAGGGATTACGCCTGCGGCATCGGCTCGATCCCGGGGCGGGGCCAGTGTACGGCGACCCCATGCGGCTACATCAGGTGGTGGCGAATCTGCTGTCTAACGCCATCAAATTCACGCCGGCGGGCGGCGAGGTCGAGGTTGTCCTGGAGCGCCACCAGGCGACCGTGCGCCTGGCCGTGCGCGATACCGGGCAGGGCGTGGAGCCGCAGTTGCTGTCGGACATCTTCGACCGCTTCCGCCAGGCCGACAGCACGAGCACCCGGGCCTACGGCGGTCTGGGGCTGGGGCTAGCGATCGTGCGCCACCTGGTCGAGCTGCACGGGGGGACGGTGCGCGCCCACAGCGAGGGACGTGACCGGGGCGCCACCTTCACCGTGGAGTTGCCGGTGATGCCTCTGCGCGAGGCTATCTTGGAGCACGACGGCGCAGGCCGCGAGCTGCTGGAGCTCAAGACCGTCCCGGGTCACCTGGCCGGGGTGCGGGTCCTGGTGGTCGACGACCATACCGACTCCGGCGAGCTGATCGGGATGGTGCTCGAGCAGGCCGGGGCCGTCGTCCAGCTGGCTCGGTCCGCGGAAGAGGCGCTCGCCTACCTGCGCCAGGCCTCGGTCCATGTCCTGGTCAGCGACCTTTCGATGCCGGGGATGGACGGCTACCAACTTCTCGGCGCAGTCCGCGCCATGGAGCGCATTCGTGGCAGGGACCCGGTCTCGGCCGTCGCCCTCACCGCCTACGCCGGCGGCGAGGATCGAGCCCGCGCCCTCGCCATCGGGTTCCAGGCGTTCGCCTCCAAGCCCATCGAGCCCGCCGAGCTCATCGATCTGGTCGCCAAGACCATGGACGGCCGCGAGCACCGGGTCCCCGACGACCTCTAGCCCGCCACCCCGAGACGATGGCCCGTTCTTCGCATGCGCTCCCGCTCAGGGAGGACAGCCATGCCTCAGTGTGAAGTGTGCGGCAACGTGTACGACAAAGCGTTCGAAGTGATCTCGGGTGGCAACCATCACGTCTTCGACAGCTTCGAGTGCGCGGTCCATCGGCTGGCTCCGGTGTGCGAGCACTGCCAGTGTCGGGTGATCGGCCACGGGATCGAGTCGGAAGGACATTTTTACTGCTGCGCCCATTGCGCCCGCAGCGCCGGTGTCCACGGGGTGAGCGATCGCGCCGGGGAGCGTGCCGCCTGAGCCGCCCAAGGGAGCCGGGGCTGGGCCGTCGGGTAGCCGCGACGCTGATCGGTCTGGTGCTGGCGGCACACGCGGGCTGCGCATCGAAGGAACCCGGCCGCGTGCGTGTCGTCACCGACGCCAGCCTGGTTCAGAGTTGTCAGGTGATCGGCACCGTCGCCGACAACGAGCTGGAGGACCTCCAGCGAAAGGCGGCGCGGGTCGGCGGCAACGTCGCGCTTCTGACACCGGAGCGGAAGTCCAAAGGCGGGTACTTCGGCCTCCAGGACTACATGACGGCCGACGTGTACCGGTGCGAGCAGGCTCGTCGGTGACGTCCCGCTCAGGGCACAAAGCCCTGGCAACGTCCCCGAGCGCCCGGTAAACTCGCCCCGAGCCGTTAGCTCAGTTGGTAGAGCACCTGACTTTTAATCAGGGGGTCCAGGGTTCGAATCCCTGACGGCTCACCAACAACTTCAGTTACTTCACCGACACCCCACTGACCGCGACGGGCTCTTGCGCTGAAACTTTGGTGGGCTCGGACTCTGGAGAGGAGAGAACGCCGTCCAGCACGGCGACGGCCGCGCGGAGGTGATCGGGGGCGAGGTGGCTGTAGCGCATCGCCATGGTGATCGTCTGGTGGCCGAGCGCCTCCTGCACCTCCTTCAGCGTCCGCCCCCGCTGCACGAGCCACGAGGCGAAGGTGTGACGGGCACTTCACGACGCCGGCCGCTCTTGGTGAGCTCCAGCCGGACCACGCCTCGCGACCGGTCGATCCGGTCCCAGGTGGGCCGAGAAGGGGAAGGCGCACTCGCGTCGGCTGCCCGGCGCGCTGCGATCCCTCACGGAGCCCGTCAAGGCCGCGAGCGATCAACTCCTCAATCAGGACTTCGGCCGGCGATTCGAGGAGGAGTGTGAGAAGCTTCGTGCGCCCAGGATTCGTCTCGAATTTCCCGGCCGGCAGGGTCAGGTCGCCAGGCGGAAAGCTGTCGCTCCCGGCCACCGCCGGCCGAGCGAGACGCTCTCTCGGAAGGGGAGCAGAAAGTCATCGCCCTGTTCTTGCCGAGGTGAGGTTGAAGCAACCTCCGCCCCCGTGGTCTTCGACGATCCGATCACGAGCCTCGACTGCCGGTGGATGAGCGAGGTGGTGGGCCGGATCGTGGGGCTCTCCGAAGAGCGGCAGGTCATCGTCTTTACGTACACATCTGGTTTACGACCGAACTCCTCTCACACTTCGAAAAGCGCCCGGCGGAGTGCGCGTTCTATCACGTCCAGAGCGACGGCGAACGCGTCGGCATCGTGAGCAAGGGTACGCATCCGCGGTCGACACGGTTGCTGCCCTGCGGGGCAAGATCAATGACCTGATCCAGCACGCGCGGAAGGCGACGGGAGAAGCGCAGCAGGCGCTCATCGCGAACATGAGGATGACCGAGCTCCCGGAGATCAGATGTGATCGGGCCAAGGCCACCGTGGAGAAGATCATGCCCGTCCACGATCGGTGCTGCCGCTACATCGCCTCCCATTCGCAGCCCCGTGAGACCCTCAACGTTAGGCCCTCGAGGGGGACTGGAAAGCTGTCCAGGAGGCGCGAGAGGCCTACCTGAAGAAGTGAGGCATCCTGCTCCTCGCTTCCGCTCCCTGGTTCCCCGTCAAGCAGGCCCTCTTGCCTTTGGCTCCTGGTTGTGCACAAATATTCGCCTCATGAGCATCCGTTCAACCTCCACCGACGCCGAGCTCCTCGTCCGCGCGAGCCGCCTCTACTACCTCGAGGAACGGGGCCAGGCCGAGATCGCCCGGCTCCTCCGCATCTCCCGGCCCGGCGTGAGCCGGCTCCTGCGGCGGGCGCGCGACTCGAAGATCGTCGAGATACGCGTGCGCGAGACGACCGGGAGCGAGGACTGGAGCGGCCTGCAGCGGCGGCTCGGGGTCAAGGAGCTGCGCGTCGCGGACGAGGGCGGGATCGAGGCCGTGGGCAGCCTCGGCGCGCGGTTCTTCGAGCGCGCGGTCCGACGCGGCGACGTGGTCGGGCTCACGGCCGGCACCACGCTCTCGGCCTTCGTGCAGGCGGTGGCCCCGCCGCGGCCCGTGCCGATCGAGATCGTCCCGCTGGTGGGTGCGCTCTGGGACACCGGCGAGGACTACGACGGCTCGTTCCTCTGCCAGGAGCTGCGGCGGCGCACGGGCGGGACGCATCACGTGCTCAGCGCGCCGGCGGTGGTGCGTACGGAGACGCTCATGCGCTCCCTGCGCGCGGAGCCGCGGGTGCGGAACGTCGTCGAACGGTACGGCGCGCTCGACAGCGCCTACCTGGGGATCGGCATCGTGGCGGAGGATCATCCCATCGTCGCCGCGGCGAGCGCGGGGAAGCGCGCGGTCGTGCCGCGGGGCGCCGTCGCGAGTGTCGGGTGCCTGTTCTTCGACGCCCGGGGCGGGCTCTGCGCGACCGCGCTCGACCGCCGCGTGCTCGGCATCACCCACGACCAGCTCCGCCGGGTCCCGGTGCGGGTGGGCCTGGCCGCGGGCGCGCAGAAGCGCGACTCCGTCCTCGCGGTCGCGCGCGGCGGCCTCCTCGACGTCCTCGTCATCGACGCCCCGCTCGCCCGGAGCCTGAGCGCGGCCACCAATCAAGGATGATCGCCATGTCCACGGAGCTCTTCCAGTTCGCGCCCGGCCGCGAAGGCTACTACGGGGAATTCGGCGGCGCGTTCGTGCCCGAGATCCTCCACGAGACGCTCGCCGAGCTGCGCGCCGCCTTCGACGACGCCCGGAACGATCCCGCGTTCTGGCGCGAGTACGTCGACGTGATGGTCACCTACTCGTGCCGGCCGACGCCGGTGACGTACTGCGAGAACCTGACACGCCTCCTCGGGGGCGCCCGAATCTACGTCAAGCGGGAGGACCTGAACCACACCGGCGCCCACAAGGTGAACAACGTCATGGGCCAGGGGCTGCTCGTCAGGCGCATGGGGAAGCGGCGCGTGATCGCCGAGACCGGGGCCGGGCAGCACGGCGTCGCCACCGCCACCATGGCCGCGCGGCTGGGCCTGGCCTGCACGATCTACATGGGCGAGGACGACATCGCGCGCCAGCGGCCGAACGTCTTCTGGATGGAGCAGCTCGGCGCGGACGTCGTCGCCGTGACGGACGGGACGCGCACGCTGAAGGACGCGATCAACGCGTGTCTTCGCGACTGGGCCGAGTCGATGGCCGACACGCACTACGTCCTGGGGACGGTGTGCGGTCCGCATCCATTTCCCCGGATGGTGACGTACTTCCAGTCGATCATCGGTCAGGAAGCGCGGGCGCAGATGCTGCGGATCACGGGCGCCCTTCCGCGCCGGGTCTACGCCTGCGTGGGCGGGGGCTCGAACGCCTCCGGGATCTTCGCCGGCTTCCTCGACGACGCCTCCGTCGAGCTCGTCGGCGTCGAGGCCGGCGGCAAGGGGGTCGACACGGAACAGCACGCGGCGCGCCTCGCCGGCGGGCGCGGCTGTCCGGGCGTCGCGCAGGGCTACAAGAGCGTGTTCCTCCAGAACCACGAAGGCCTCATGCACGACACGTGCTCCGTGGCCGCGGGCCTCGACTACATCGGTGTCGGCCCGATCCTCGCCCACCTGCACGCGCAGGGCCGGGTGCGCTTCGAGGCCGCCACCGACGCGGAGGTGGTCGAGGCGCTGCGCCTCGTGATCCGGCGCGAGGGGCTCCTGCCCGCGCTCGAGAGCGCGCACGCGTTCGTCACGGCCCTGAAGGAAGCCCCGCACCTCTCCGGCGCCGATGCGATCCTCGTCAACCAGTCCGGTCGCGCCGACAAGGACATCTTCACCGTCGCGGAAGCGCTCGGCGACGAGCGTTGGAAGCGGTTTCTCCGCGAGAAAGCCGCGCGATGACGCGGGTGGACGCCACCGGCCTCGAGCGCGACGTGCGCGACGGGCTCGCGAAGAAGCCGATCCTGCTCATGACGCACCTGGTGGTCGGCTATCCGTCGCTCGACGCCAACTGGACGATGCTCGAGGCGATGGACGCCGCCCGAGTGGACCTGGTCGAGCTGCAGCTTCCGTTCAGCGAGCCGATCGCCGACGGCCCGCGGTTCGTGAAGGCGAACCAGGAGGCGATCCGGGCCGGCACGTCGTGGACCACCTACTTCGACTTCGCGGCGCGCGCCGTGTCCAGGTTCCGCTTCCCGATGCTCTTCATGGGCTACTACAACAGCGTGTTCCGCATGGGCGGTGAGCGCTTCTGCGCGCGCCTGGCGGCGGCCGGGATGCGCGGGTTCATCGTCGCCGACCTGCCGCCGGCGGAAGCGGCCGACCTCAACGCGACGGCGCGCGCGCATGCGCTCGATACCATCCTCCTCATGACGCCGGCGAACTCGACGGAGCGGCTCCGTGAAATCGGCCGGCAGGCGTCGGGGTTCGTCTATTGTCTTGGCCGGAAGGGCGTCACCGGCAAGCAGACCGACCTTTCGCAGGGCGTGGCGGACTTCCTCGGGAGGTGCAGGATGGCGACGTCGCTGCCTCTTGCGCTCGGCTTCGGCATCCGGACTCCCGCGGACGTCTGCGCGCTCCGTGGCCTCGCCGACATCGCGATCGTCGGGAGCGCGTGCCTCGAGACGTGGGAAGCGCGTGGCCCGGACGCGTATCGTGAATTCGTCCAGGCGCTCGCCCGGGAGACCGCGGCATGACGCGCGTGGTGCTCGGCCTCCGTGTTTGCGCTATCTTGCGCTGAACGACCGGCGGAATCTCGGTGATCTCGCGTCCACGCCTATCGCGATAGCTCGTCCGTGTCGCGAGCAATCGTGAGTAAGCGGATAGACGAGCCACGCGGTTACACGTCAAGTGCCCGGAAGGCGAGGAGGGCCGGCTCATCACCGGCCCTCCACTTTTAATCAGGGGGTCCAGGGTTCGGATCCCTGACGGCCAGGCCGCACGAGGTTCCTCAATGCGACAATGCCCTGACGACGGCCGCACGAGGGGCACCGTGACAGGGGGACAGGGGATGCCTGAACAGCGTGGAGCGCAGAAAGGACCGTTCCGCCTCGAAGAGGCGACGATCGACGAGATGCACGCCGCGATCAGGGCGGGAGAGATCACCTGCGTCCAGATCGTCCAGCACTACATCGACCGCGCGCGCGCCTTCAACGGCGTGGCCAGCGCGCTGGTGACCGAGGACGGCGCGCCGGTGCCCCCGGCGACAGGCCCGGTGCGGGCGGGCGCGCCGCTGCGCTTTCCGATCGAGACGGTCAAGGCCTCGACGCTGCTGCCCGAACTCGACAAGTACAAGGGCAAGCCGCTGGAGTACGGCCGCATGGAGGCGACCGCCTCGGACCCGTCGGTGCAGCAGCAGTACGGCATGATCGTCGGGATCCCGAACGCCGGCCAGGTCAACGCGCTGGCGACCCTCAACATCCGAGGCGAGCGATCCGTCACTTGCCGCGGCGATTTCGACCGGCATCCGTCGCAGGGGCCGCTGCCGCCCGGGGCGCCCCCGGTCTGCGAGGTCTTCCGCCACTACCCCGACGCCCTGGAGCGGGCGGCCGAGCTGGATGCGACGTACGGGCGCAATCCGGATCTCGAGAAGATGCCGATGTACGGTGTCGTCTTCTCGTTCAAGGACCCATTCGACACGAAGGACATGCGGAGCACCGGCGGCGGCGACGCCGCCTACGACATCGACGTTCCGGCCCGCGACCACGTGCTGGTCGAGCAATTGCGCAACAAGGGCGCCATCATCTACGCCAAGGCCGTGTGTACCGAGTACAACGGCCGCGCCGGCGTTCCCCACGGCCGCCACGCGCCTGGCACTGTCCTGCCGTCGACCCTCGGTTATCAGCGCGGCAGCTGGGGCGGTAACCCCGCCAACCCCTACGACACCACCCGCTCGGCCTCGCTGGGGTCGAGCTCGGGCTCGGCGGTCTCCGTCAGTGTCAATCTCGTCATGGCCAGTCTCGGGGAGGAAACGCGCGCCTCCACGCGCGGGCCCGCCAACCACAATGCGGTGGCGCTGATCCTGCCCCACAAAGCCGCACTTGGTTTCGTGGGCGGCGCCATCGGGGCCGACGTCTACTGCGATCGCACCGGGATCCTCTGTCGCACGATCGCCGACTGTGCCAAGGTGCTCGACGCCCTGAGAGATCCGGTCGAAGGCTACTACGACCCGCGTGACCCGTTCACGACCGTCCCTCGCTCTTCGATCCTGTCCACGCGCTATAGCAGCCATGCGACGACGCCGGGGACGCCCGACGCCCTGCGGGGCCTGCGCATCGGTGTGATCCGAGAATCGATGGTGTGCCCGCCAGGCTCGTTGACGGAGGTCCCGATCGTCACCGCGGCGGCACGCGAGATCAAATCCGTGCTCGGCACCCTGCTGGGAGCGACGCTGGTCGAGTCGACCGACCCCCACTGGACCCGCGACCCTGAGCTCGAAGTCATGAAGACCGACTTCCGGCGGGCGCTGGCTCGGCTCGTGCCGGTGTTCATGCCCGATCTGCTCTTCCGCCTGGGCCCGGACGGTCACCCCTTGTTCAAGGAGTTCGCGGCCGCGATCGAGCCGACCGAGTTCCTGCCCGGGAAGGTGTTCGGGAGTGGCGGAATGAAGCCGATCGACTACTGCATCGAGCTGGCCGAAGGGCGGATCGAGCCGCCCGCCAACCTCGACATCGCCACCATCCAGGAGCAGGAGCTGGCAACGACCTTCCGCTTCCACCTCCCCCAGTACCTGACACGCCGCGCCGACGACTGGAAGGAGCGCGGCTTCCGGGAGACGCTGATCGACTTCGCCCAGCTCAACGCGCGCTCGAAGTTCTGGGGCGACGACCAGCGCGCCGCCTTCAAGAACTGGGAGGAAATCGCCGACCCGCGCAACCGGCTCGACGGGCGCCAGGGCGTGAACGAGCGCATCATGCTGCGCGAGTTGCTGCGCCGGGTCGACATGATGGTGCTGCTCGAGAACCACCTCGACGCGCTCGTTCGCCTGCACACGCCCTGGCCGCCGGGCAAGATCGGCGGCGCCCATCAACCGCGGGGCGGCCCCTCCAACCTCAGCCGGGAGTCGCTCTATGGCCCGAATGCGGGTCTCACGGAAGTGCTGGTTCCGGCCGGCTACGTCACCACCGTCTACGATCCGGTGTTCGCGCTGTCATCGGATGGCGCGCGGTATGTCCCCGTGCCGTCGAACGTCCCCACGAGCATCCCGCCGCCCGGACTGCCCTTCTCGCTGGTGTTCCGCTGCGAGCCGGGCAAGGAGGACGTGATCTTGAACATCGCCTCGGCCTACGAAGCGGCCTCGCAGCGGCGTATCCCGCCGCCGGCCTTCGGACCCCTGCCGCGGCGTCCGTAACCGGGCGGCCGTTAACAGCCGGCGGTGCACCTCCCGCGACCGTCGAACTCCATCGTCTTGCCGCTGAGCGAGATGTGGACCGGCACCTTGACCGCCTTCATGAAGCGCCATACGAAGTGATTCGTCAGAAATGTCGATCTGCGCCTGACAATCGCTTCCGCCAGGTGATTCCGCTCTCCTAAGACGTTCTCGTCAGCCCGGCGCCGTTCACGATCGGAGCACGTCACCGCGACACGCTCGATCATTCATCGACTTGGGCCGCATAGACGCCGCGCTGGCTTGCTTCTTGCCCCCTCGGTGGAGCGGGAGGTGACGCGACCATGGGAGATTGGTTTGTCGGAGCACGGCGACGGCTCAGGACCGCGCCCCGGCAGCTGCTCGGCCTCGGCGTCGTTCTGGTGACCATCATCCCGGCGTATGCGGCGTCGAGGATGACGACCATCCAGGCGATGCACCCCCCGCGTGTCTCCGAGTCCGAACGCGGTGCGTCGAGCCTCGACGCCGTTGTCGCCGAGGCGGCGGCTCGCCACGGCGTCCCCCCGAACCTCGTCATGGCCGTCATTGCGGCTGAGTCCCAGTTCGACCCGCTGGCCGTTTCCCGCCGGGGCGCCCTCGGTCTCATGCAGCTCATGCCGGCCACGGCTCGTATTCTGAGAGTGAGCGATCCGTTCGACCCGCGAGAGAACATCGAGGCAGGCGTCCGACATCTTCGCGCGATGCTCGACCTGTTCGACGACAATCTTCCGCTGGCCCTCGCCGCCTACAACGCGGGCGCAACCACGGTGATCAGACACCGCGGGGTTCCGCCCTACCGGGAGACGCGACAGTACGTCAGCCGGATCCTTCGCCGCCTCGACAGCGAGCGGGCGACGAGTCCGGCCGAGGGGCGGCGCGGGCGGCGGTCGTAGCGCTCCCGGAGGGAAGCCTCAGTGCGTCGTCCGGGCCAGGGTGGTGACGGGGCTGCCGTCGCGGCACATGCAGTTCGGGCTGAGCCGCCCATCGCAGCACATCACCGGGCCGAACGCGCTGCAGCCACAGACGCCGCCGTTTCCATCGCAGCAGCTGTTCTCCGCTAACCGGGGCTCGGCGTCATCCTCTATGTCGAGGAAGGCCGCATCGTAGCAGTCGGCGATGTTGGAGACGAGGGGGGTGGCCGACTCGGCGAACGCCGACTGGGCGAACCACCAGGTCGCGAAGAACACAGCGATCAGGAGCAATCGGCCAGGGTGCATCGGCTACTCCATATGCGGTCCAGTCCGCGCCGGGCCGTTTCCCAACCTCCACACCCGGAGTAGGCACCTCTTATAGGCGGTCCCCCCGAACGCGTCAATGGGAAATTTTACGGGTCGTGCTCCTGCCAGGTTGGCGCATTCGGCCCAGGAAGGCTTCCCGGGGACGGGGACCAGAAATTGCGCTCGGCGTCCCGGACTGCCGGGCCATCGCCCGGATCAGGTCAACGGTCGCGCGCATTTCGGAGCGTCCCGGGCTTGGTACACCGGTTGCTCTGATCGGACCGCATGCAGCACGCGGCCGACTTCTCCGAGGACCTGTCCATCGACCCGGCCCAGGCCCTGACGATGCTCGAGAGCGAGCTCGCCATGCTGGGTGACGCCGACGGAGCCGAGCTCGACCGGCTCGAGCGCCTGCTGACGGAAACCCGGCAGGCGACGCATGCGGACGCCGGCACCGTATTCCTGCGGGAGGGCGACACGTTGCGCTTCGTCGTCGTACAGAACGAGAGCCTGACCCGGCGCCTGCGTGAGGACGAGATGCGCCGGGGCTTTCAGGGCACGGCGCTGCCGATCGAGGACAACAGCCTCGCCGGATACGTGGCCTTGCGGGGAGAGGCCCTCAACATCGACGACGTCTACACCATCCCGGCCGGTCGGCCCTTCGCATTCAATCCCACCTTCGACGTCCGCCACCGCTACCGGACGCGCTCGGTGATGGCCGTGCCGATCGTGGGCCGGAGCGGCGAGACGATCGGCGTGCTGGAGATGATCAACGCGCTCGACACGCGGGGCCGGATCGTGCCGTTCGACGCCCACGCCGAAGCGGTCATCCGGGATTGTGCCGAACGGATCGGCGCGGCGTGCCCCCAGCCCGAGCGCCTGGTCGACGCGGTTCGTGGGCCGGAGCCGCCGGCTGACACAGCTTCGCAGTCCCAGCGGCCGCCCGCCGAGGCACAAGCGTCGGCCGTCGACTCCTCGATCGGCAGCCTCGTCGACGCCACGCTGCGGGAAGGCATTCGCCGGGGCGCCTCGGGCATCCACCTGGAGCCCCTGGAACAGAGCCTGCGAATCCGTTACCGCATCGACGGGCGGCTCGTCTCGGCCATGTCGCTCCCGAAGCACTGCGAGGCCCCGATGATGGAGCGCCTCAAGACCCTGGCCGGGATGGACACCACCCGGCAGCATCTTCCCCAGGAGGGTCGGATGACCCTCGTTCACGATCAACGCCCGATCGCCCTGCGTGTGTCCGTCGTGCCGATGTTGTGCGGGGACAGCATGAGCCTGCAGGTGCGGGAAGGCGCCGTCCTGCAGCCGAATCTGCCCCAGATCGGCCTGGACGCCGCCGGGCTCAGCGCGGTCCTGAAAGCGATCCACCAGTCCAGCGGCGTGGTGCTGGTCACCGGCCCTGCCGGCGCGGGCAAGACGACCACGCTGTATTCGGCCGTCCACCTGCTCAGCAAGCAGGACCTCAAGGTGGTCACCGTGGAGGACCCGGTGGAGTACGCGCTGGACGGGGTGAGCCAGGTCAACGTGCAGGAGGAGGTCGGCCGAACCTTCGCCGCGACCCTGCGTTCGTTCCTGCGCCACGACCCCGACGTCATCGTGGTCGGGGAGCTGCGAGATACCGAGACCGCACAGACGGCGATCCGGGCCGGGCTCACCGAGCATCTGGT
The DNA here is from genome assembly GCA_035709005.1 of Candidatus Methylomirabilota bacterium. Classification (NCBI taxonomy): domain Bacteria; phylum Methylomirabilota (SeqCode); species Candidatus Methylomirabilota bacterium. Next base: position 82,008 of record DASTFB010000102.1, read on the forward strand.
GCTGTCGACGCTGGACACCGCGGACGGCGCCGCCACGATCGCGCGCCTGCTGGACATGACCGTCCCGCCGTTCCTGCTCGCCAGCGCCCTGCGGCTGCTGGTGGCCCAGCGTCTCGTTCGCCGCTTGTGCTCGGAGTGCCGCGAGCCGTACGAGATCGACGAGGAGAGCCTGATCGCCCACGGTCACACAGCGCTGGGACGGGGGCGGTGCACGATCTATCGGGCCACGGGCTGCGCGGCCTGCGACTTCAAGGGCCTGCGCGGACGGGTCGGCATCTTCGAAGTCATGCCGATCACGCCGGACATCGCCGACCTGATCCTCAAGAACGGCACGCCCAAGGACATCCAGGCGGCCGCCCGCGAGCACGGCATGAAGACCCTCCGGGAGGCCGGCCTGCTGCGGGTGCTGGAGGGCGTCACCTCGGTGGAGGAGGTCATTCAGGCGACATCGGGATAGCCGGTTGCATTTCGGCGCTCGCCATCGTACCTTCTCCCCGATCACCGAGCCTGAACGACTTCGATGAAGCGCAAGAAACCGAACCCACGCGTGCGGAACATGGCCGTCACCGATGACGGGCGGGTCATCCACCTGTTGCCGCCGGCCGTCCGCGCGGCCATGGCGTGCAAGCACGTCGACACGCCCGGCGACCGGTGCGGGAAATGCGGCAGCACCTTCATCGCCTACGAGCCGGCGTTCGTCCACTGTTATTGCTGCGGAAACCTGGCGCGTGTCGCCGGCGCCTCCTTGCTGGCTCAGGAGCTGTTCGAGCTGCGCTCGGGGCTCCGACTGGCTTCCTGATTTTTCCGGCGCCTGCTGGCCAAGCTTCCTCCGGAAACGAGCTATGGTGAGAGTGGGAGTCGTCGGCGGGCTGCTGGTCGCGTCCTGCTTGCTGCTGGTTCACGACGTCGCCGCCCAGGACTTCCGCGTGACCTATTCCGTCGACCGCAGCAGGCCGAACCGGGCGCGGGTCACCGGTGAGGTCCTCAACACGGGCCGCGCGGATGCGCTGGACGTCTACGTCACCGCCGAGGCGCTGGATGCCGCCGGCAAGGTCATCGGCCGCGGGATCGCCTTCGTGAGCCACAGCATCGCCCAGGGCATGAGCGCGTCCTTCGACGCCGTCATTCCGGTCAAGACCGCCGCGGCCAGCTTCCGCGTTCGGGTGACGAACTACCGGACGGGACTGGGCGGGCCCCAGGCGCCGTGACCGCCGCCTACGGTCCGGACTCGCGGCGGTAGGCCACGCAGTGCGCGGTCGCCACCAGGCGGCCGTCGCCATCGTTGACCACGACGTTGTAGAACCCCGGTGCGCCGGTGCTGTCGGAGCGCGCTCCCTGGGCCACGAGCTGCCCCCCCGGCGAGGGCGCCTGCACATACCGGGATCCCCTGCCAGTTGCAGGCGGCGCTGAAGGCCGCGTCGGCCAGTGAGAAGATGACCCCGCCATGCGGCGTGTGCTGGTGGTTCACCATGTGCTGCGGCGTCAGGCGCAGGGCGGCGCGACAGCACCCGCGGCGCACTTCGCCGCGGCAGTATCGCGTCGTTCGTTGGTCCCGTCAACGAAACTCGGAGTATCCTGGGACGACTCTTCGGGGAGGAGGCAGTATGAAAACGACGCTGACCCTGATCGCCGCGCTGATGCTCGCCGCGTGTGCCGGGACCGCACCCAGCGCGCCGCCGGCCGGGCAACCGTTCACCGGCGAGGTCTGGGGGTGGGACGAGAAAAACAGCATCGTGACGCTTCGCCAGGGCGGGCAAACGGTCCGGGTCAAGGTCACCCCGGATCAGCTCGTCGGGCTGCGCCTGCACGAGAGGGTGACCGTACGCGGCGAGCTCAGTCCGGCGGAGATCGAGCAGTTCGTGATCCCGGCGGGACGGCTCGTCGCCCGGGGACCGGCGGCGATGGGGGAGACGACCGGTAGCGTGACGCGGATCAGTCCCACCGGCACCGTCGGCATCGACTCGCCGCAGGGACCGGTCACGGTATGGATCGCGACCCCCGGGGCTCAACCGTTTCGGGCGGGAGATCAGGTGCGCGTTCGCCTGCATCTGCAACCGCTCGAGGTGTTGCCGGCAGAGTCCCGGGACGTCACGCGGGCGGCGATGAGCGAGCCGGCGGCGCCCACGGGCTCGGAGCCCGGCGAGTACGCCGTCGTGCGCGGCCGGGTCACCGCCGTCGCCGGCGGTCAGGTCACCGTGGAATCCTCGCGCGGCCCGGTCACGGTCTGGCTGCCCGCCGGCACCACGCTGCGTGTCGGGGACTGGATCGACGTGCAGACCTCGGTGCACCCGATGCGTTAGCCCCTCGGGTATACTGACCAGGGCGACCCCGTCGTCTAGCCTGGCCCAGGACGCGACCCTTTCAAGGTCGAGATCGCGGGTTCGAATCCCGCCGGGGTCACCACCTCGATTTCGTTAGCCCTTTTCGCTCGGATTCTCGACCCCGGGGGCGGGTCGAGAACCACCTGCCTTTTCGTCGCCGTCGAAAGGCCCACGATCCTGCACGATTGTCGGCGTCGAGAAGCACGGCGAGATAGGAACCCCAGCGTAGCACCAGGGCAGCCGCGGCCACGCCCTCGCGGCCGATCGTCGTGCCGAATAGGTGCGCCGGTGCCAGAACCTGGCCCAGGAGGCGTGCGGAGGACGCGGCAAGGCCCTACGCCTTCGAGGTCTTCACGAACGCCATCGCCGTCGAGAGCCCCTTGAGGTAGTCGTCGTACTCGACCGGCGAGCGAACGCCGAGTTCGGCCAGGAGGTCGATCGCTTCGGAGAGCGGGACGTCCAGCTTATGAGCGAACGTGCCGAGAGAGACCCGGCCCGCCCGGTAGTCGCGCAGCATCAGGAAGACCCACCCGTAATCCATGAGCTCCCGCGCCACCGTGGACACTTCCTTCTTCTCCCGCCGAGCGAGTTCTCGAAGCCGGCGCCGCCCCTCCGAACTCACCCGCACGCTCATGACGTTCTTCATGACGGGTTTCCCCCCTTCTTGCTCGACGAAGCGGCTCGGATCCGGCGGGCCACGTCCTCGAGGATTCTCGCGTCATACCTGCCGAACCGTTGCAGCTTGGCGAGGAGCTCCAACGCTAGCGTGGGCTCCACGACGTCCGCCTCAGCCATCGCCGCCAGCAGGCCGATCGCCGAGGTGAACGAGATGCCCAGGGCGCGGCAGCACCGGATCGCCGGTCCGTCATCCGTGGCACAGATCGCACCCGTTTGGCGCGCCACGGCGATCGTCTCGGCCTCGCCGCGGTCGATGCGAAAGTCCCTCATGAGGGCGTCCGCGCCAGCCGGGGCGGCGACCCGCCCGATGCTCTTTTCGTCCAGAAGGTTCCGTATCATCCGGGCATCGTCGGAGTCCCTGGCAAGGGCTTCGTCGACTGCCGTCCCGGCCATGATGACTGCGCCCCGGGAGGTCACCTCGCGCAGGAGATCGACCTTCGCCAGAAGGATGGCGGTCGACGCGTCCACCACGAGCCGCCGGCTCGGCATGTATACATATTACTACGAGCGTAGGAGGCCGACGGTAGTGTGGCCTCCAATCCCCACCGATGCTGGTGACCGCGCTTCGAGCCGACCTCTCTGGGCGAGAGACTCCTCCCGGGCTACAATGCGCCAGACATGCCGGTCCCCCCTCCGGCCGCCGCCACGTTCGCGATCGAGACTGAGGCGTATCAAGCGCTGCTGGCGCGGGCTCAGCGCCGTACCGGACGCGTGCCACCGGAGCTGATCGCTCGCCACATCCTGTCGGTGACCCGCGGAGCCGACTGGCCCGTCCAGCGCGACGCGCTCGAGGCGTTGCTCCGCCGCGTCGCCTTCGGTCGGGCGGATCAGCTCCAGATCGTCGCACGCCCCCCGAAGGGTCGGCGCCTCGGACTCTACGCGACCCGCCGCCCCGGCTCAGCCGCACGCCCGTATCGCACCCTGCTGCGCCGCATCGAGCCCATCGAGGGCAGCTGTGATTGCGCCGATTTCCTCCGGAGTTCCCTCGGGCTCTGCAAGCATCTGCTCACGGTGCTGGAAGATGTCGCCTCCAGGCGCAGCGGCGGCCTCAACGAGACGGGGCGGGAGCCGATCCCGAATTCATCGCCCCTCCGTTGGGGTCCAGTCCGACCGCTGACGGGTTCCGGTGACTGGCTCGCGCGCGTCGGCTGGGTCGGCGGTCCGCCGGACCGGAATCTGCGCCGCTGGTTCCGTCCCGGCGACGGTGACCGCTGGACGCTCGACGTCCCGGCGACGCCCGAAACGCGGCTGGCGGCCGTAGACGCGCTGCTGGGCTTCCTCGGGCACGGACAGGCCGAGCCGGCGCTGCACGCACTGCTCCAGGAAGACCGCCGGCGCCTTGCGCGCGAGATCGAGGGCGCCCGAAGCGTCGCCCGGCTCCGCGAAGCGTTGCGGAGCCTCAAGCATCCGCTCTATCCGTACCAGCGCGAGGGAGTCGGGCGGTTCCTCGTGCGCGGGCGGCTGCTCCTTGCCGACGACATGGGCCTCGGCAAGACGGCGCAAGCGATCGCCGCGTGCCACGTCCTCTGGCGCGCCGGTCGCGTCCGCCGTGGGCTGCTCGTGGTCCCCGCCGCGCTCAAGCCTCAGTGGCTTCGCGAGTGGCAGCTCTTCACGGATGCTCCGGCGACGGTCATCGATGGCGGACCCGCCCAGCGCCGCGCTACGTTCAACGCGTGCCGCCGGGGTTTCCTCCTGGGCAACTACGAGCAACTCATTCGCGACCTCGACGTCGTCCGCACCTGGACCCCGGACATCGTCGTGCTCGACGAGGCCCAGCGGATCAAGAACTGGGCGACCAAGACCGCCCTGACCGTGAAGCGACTGGATCCGCCGTACCGGCTCGTCCTGACAGGCACGCCGATGGAGAACCGGCTCGACGAGCTCGTGTCGATCGTGGAGTGGGTGGACGACCTGGCGCTGGAGCCGAAATGGCGCCTGGCGCCGTGGCACACCACGCCCGTGGACGGGAAGACGGGAGTCGGCGGCGCCCGGAACCTCGACACGTTGCGGACCCGTCTCGCCGGCTGCATGGTCCGGCGCGTCCGTGCCGAGGTGCTGTCCCAGCTGCCGGCGCGGACGGATACCCGGGTCCCTATCGAGATGACCGCCGAGCAAATGGAAGAGCACGACGCGCTCAACATGCCCATCGCGCAGCTCCTCGGGCGCGCCCGCCGGCGTCCGCTGACCCAGGCCGAGTTCCTGCGCCTGATGACGCTCCTCACCACCCAGCGGATCATCTCCAACGGCCTGGCGCAGCTGCGCTTCGAGGACGTCTGGCCAGACCTCTCTCGGATCGAGCGACCCACGGAGTCCACCCTCCGAGGCCTGGCAAGTCCGAAGCTGCTGGAACTGCGCGAGCTGATCGGCCAGCTCGCGCTCGCACAGGCACGCAAGGTTGTCGTGTTCAGCCAGTGGCGACGGATGCTGCGACTGGCGCACTGGGCCACGCGCGACGAGCTCGGACGCGAGCGCGTACAGGCGGCGTTCTTCACCGGGGAGGAGGGGCAGAAGCGACGGACGCAGAACATCGTCGAGTTTCACGACGACCCGGCGTGTCGTGTCCTGTTCGCGACGGACGCCGGCGGGGTCGGCCTGAACCTGCAGCGCGCGGCGAGCGCTTGCATCAACGTCGAGCTGCCGTGGAACCCGGCGGTGCTCGAGCAGCGGATCGGTCGGATCTACCGGTTGGGTCAGCGCCGCCCGATCGACGTCTACAACCTCGTCAGCGAACCCGGAATCGAGTCACGGATCGCCGATCTGGTCGGGTCCAAGCAGGCGCTCTTCACCGGGCTGTTCGACGGGACGACCGACGAGGTGGCGTTCGAGCGGTCGGGGAGCTTCCTCTCTCGGATAGAACGCATCGTGGCGCCGGCCCTCGGGCCCGCGGCGCCGCGCGGCAAGGAGGCCGCCGACGTGGAGGACGACCCGGCCGAGCGCGAGATCGAAGCTCTCGTGACGGCAGGCGACGAGTCGCGTGATGCGCCGGCTCCGACCGCCCCGGAGCCAACGCTGACGCCGTCGGCCGCCGACGTGCAGCGACTCTTCTCGGGCTTGACGGTCCAGCGAACCGGCCGGGGCGGCCTCGTGATCGAGGCGCCTCCCGAGACGGCCTCGACGCTGGCCGCCCTCTTCGGAGGGATGGCGCAGCTCCTCCAGGCTGCGGCAACTCCGGCACCGCCGTCGCTCGCGAAGCAAGATGGAGCCGTGGCCAACACAGGTCGCCGCTCGGCCCGGCCACGCACACGTTGACCGGACACGGGCGCCGACCTTCCGACACCGCCGCGTTGGCCGATGGCCGGCAGGGCGGTTCTGGAGTCTCTCGCACGACAGGCGGCGCGAAAGAAGCTGGGCCAGCTCGACAACCACGAGCAGGAACCCTGGAAGGCGCGCCTCGCGGAGTTCATCGAGCGTCTGTACCTGAAGCGCTTCGGCAGGCGCCGTCCTGACGTTGTCGTGTCGATCGAGGAACGGGCCCGTGTAGAGGAAGACAGGAAGGCGCGGAAGCGCGAGATAAAGGCGCGGGGGCGGTGGTGACGATGTCCAAGGCTAAGGCAGCTCACTGGGAGTTCACGCGCCGGTTCCGGCGGAGCGCCTTCGGCTGGAAGTCCCGGCCGGCGATCACGCGCGTCCGGCAAGCCGTGAGCGAGATCAAGACGGTCGCCCGGTACGATCCGGTTCTGGCCGCGGAGGGTGCGGTGCTGTTCCTGGAACGCGTGTCCCCCGCGCTCGAGCATGTGGATAGCTCCTCGGGCGCCACCGGCACCGCGGTGAACCATGCCGTCGAGGAGCTCGTGGCCGTCATCGCCAGGGCGCCCGCGGACCTGAGGACACGCGAGGGTTGGCTCGACCGCCTCTGGGAGGCTCACGCCAACGACGCGATCCCCTATCTCGAGCGCCTCGGGGACTTCTGGGGCGAGCTCTGCGTGTCGCCGGAGATCGCGTCGGCGTGGGCCGATCAGCTTGTCTCCATCGTCGAGATGGCGTTGAGTCCAGATCCGCAGCGGCGCGGTTTCTTTCACGGCACGACGGCGTGCCTGAGCACGCTCTTCCGCGCGGGGCGCCACGAGGAGATCCTCGCCCTCCTCCAGAAGGACCGACTCCTTTTCTGGCCCTACCGGGGGTGGGGCGTGCGTGCTCTGGCGTCGCTCGGCCGCCCGGACGAGGCGATCGCATACGCCGAGGCGTCGCGCGGGCTCAACACCGGCTCTATCGCGATCGCTGCCGCGTGCGAGGAGGTTCTGCTCGCAGCTGGCCGCGTCGAGGAAGCGTACCGGCGCTACGCGCTCGAGGCGACCCGTGGCGCGTCGTATCTCGCGACGTACCGGGCGCTCGCCCGCAAGTATCCGCACAAGAGGCCTGAGGAGTTGCTCGGCGATCTCGTGGCGACCACGCCCGGCGACGAGGGAAAGTGGTTCGCTACGGCAAAGGAGGTGGGACTCCTCGATGAGGCGGTCTGGCTCGCGAATCGGGCGCCGTGCGATCCGAAGACACTCACGCGGGCCGCCCGGGACTTCGCCCATCGACGTCCCGCCTTCGCGGTCGAGGCGGGACTGACGGCGCTTCGCTGGCTGGTCGAGGGCTACGGCTACGACGTCACGGGCGCCGACGTATGGGCCGCCTACACGAACACGATGACGGCGGCAGAGAAGGCCGGGCGGGCCGGCGAGGTGCGGGATCGGATCCGAACACTCGTGGCGAGCGAGACGTACGGCGAACGCTTCGTCACCCGGATCCTCGGTCGGGAGCTGGGTCTCTGACTTTCGTCACACTGAGGCTGATTCACCGAGAACCGAGATCGTTCCAACACACTACGAGCGACCGCATCGAGTTCTAATCCCCTTTGTTTCCGAGTTTACTCAACATCGCCGAACTTCTCGTCGTTGCGAACAAAGCGCGTGGCGGACCGGAAACGCGGGTTCGAATCCCCCGGGGTCACCATTTCAGGTTGGAGAGCTCCGTCCCTCGTCGAAGGCCTCGCCCTCCAGCCGCCCCACCAGCAGGCGCCGGCAGCCTGCCGGCGACCCGTGAGGACCTCCAGCTCGGCCACCAAGGCGCGCTTGCAGAGGGAGCCGGAGGCTGACCAGCACGCCCCGCAGCCCTCGCGCCACCCCGCAGTGGCGGGACCGAGCCAAGGGGCCGACGGCTTCTTGCTCGCGCAGCTATGGGCGAGGAGTGCCGCGGAGGTGACGTATGAACGGGTATCCTACTGACGGTCTATGGCTTCGGCTGAGTCGAGAAGTATCTTCGACAAGAGCAACCCGGACGGGATCTATCCACAACTTGCGAAGCTCGAGGCCACCCTGAAACTACCAGCAGGATTTTCCGACGCTCTCGTCAAGGAGGACGATTGGTCTTTCATCATCAAGCTCCACGCGCTTCTTGAGACGGCCCTGACTTCACTCCTCGTTACGGCTGTCGGTGACACCAGGCTTCACGACGCCTTTTCCCGCCTTGAGATGAGCCGATCGCAAACAGGCAAGGTCGACTTTGCCAGGGCACTGGAGCTCTTGGACAGGCCGGAGCGCCGATTCATCCGTACCCTATCAGAACTGAGAAATAGGCTCATCCACCGGATCGAGAATGTCACATTCGATCTGAGGCAGTATGTGAAGTCGTTGGACCCGAATAAGAAAGCCGCGTTTCTTGAGTGTGTTGCGCCTTGGTACGGCGAGGAACGGGACGAGAATTACGAGTCCTTCAAAAAATACGCCGCAGCAAACCCCAAGGTCCTGATCTGGCTCAATGGCCTGAGGTTTGTCGCGACGATGATGGTTCACGTCGAGAGTCTACGGTACAAGCGTGAAAATGAGCAGATGCTCGTCGCGGACGCGCGTGCGCAGATTCAGCAGCTGAGAGAAAGTACGACGACACTCCAGCGTCTGATCGAGCACACCCCATCTTCTGAACCAGCATCCGAGACGGAGTAGTTACTTCACTGCGCGGTTGCGCGTGTGTAGTTCATCGCAGCCTGTCGCTGCTTGACCGCCGCCAGGCGACTGAGGCCCGTGGCGGACGAAGACCCGCCTCTGATCTGTCAGAGGGAAGTGATGATCGCCGCCGCCACGCCGCCGGCACCACCGCCACCGTCTCGGCGGCGGACAAACTCCTTCTCAAACGCTACCGGCCAGGAGACCCAGTAGGAGGCCACCTATCATGCCTGCCAGGAGTCCCAGGATCGCACGGTAAGACCGACCCATGGTTTTGGCCCTCCAAAGGGGAGGACCATGCAAGCGGCTGGCCAGCGGAGGTTCCGGCTGGTCAGTTTTCATCCACTATAGGGCGCCTGCGCCACCGCCTCGCCGGCCGTCCCGCCCGGGGTGCCGGTCATCTTCGACCACGGCGACATGGTGCACCTCAGCTGCTACGATCAGAGCGCAGGCGCGGTGGCGCCTCTTTCAGATTTCCTCCGGAGCCGGCGCGGAGACCGCTTCTGCTTCACCTGCCTCTCCCGACAGCTCGGCCACGACCGCCAGGTGATCGAGAACGCGGTGGCGGCACTTCGGCTCGAGGCGAGCTTCGTCGTCTCTCCTGCTTTCTGCTCGATGTGCGCTCACGCGAGGGTCACCGTTCGCCGACACGACGTCTGCAAGTTTTTTCCAGGGGGTGCGTCCACCGGCTGTCGGCACCGCCATTGCTCTACAGAATGCCGTCGTAGTTCTGCGGATGGCGGCCAGGGCCGCCCTTCCGTACCATCCTCGCGGTTTTCAGGATCGCCCGACATCTCGAGAGGAGAGCAGTGGCAATCCGACGCCGGGTGCGACGCCGCCGATCGCTCAGGGTGCTGGTCGCCGACACGCAGACCATCACGCGGCACGCCCTGCGCTGCTGGCTCCACTACGTCAATGGCCTGAACGTCATCGGAGAGGTCAGCGATGGCCTGAAGGTCGCCTCGGTGGTGGCGCGGCTCAGGCCGAACGTCGTGATCGTCGATTTCGAGTTGACGGGCCTCAGTGCCCTCGATGTGCCTCTGGCCGTACGCCGGCGCACACCGCAGGTCGGCGTCGTCATCCTGTCGCAATCCGTGCGTGACCTTCACGTGATCCAGGCGTTGCGTAACGGAGCGGCCGCCTTCGTGGCGAAGCAGGCAAAACCGAAAGAGCTGCGGCTCGCTATCGAGAAGAGCGCGGCCGGCGAGCGGTACGTCAGCGCGCCGCTGTCGCAACGTCCCCTCAGCCACTGGATGGCTCAAGTCCAGTCCCGATCCAGCGATCGCTACGAGACGCTGACCCTCCGCGAGCGCGAAGTTCTCCACCTCGTGTCCCAGGGACTGAGCGCCGCCAGGATCGCCGAGCGGCTGAACGTGAGTCCCCGCACGGTGGAGAGCCACCGGGCGCGCATCAAGGCGAAGCTCGGGCTCCGCAACCACGCGGCCATGGTGCGCTACGCCGTGGAGCGCCAGATGGCGACGCCCGGACGGGCCCCCACCGAGTGACCGCCCGGCAGACGCGTATTCCCGTCCGGAAAACTGGCGAATTCGGCGACAGTGGCTTATTTGATCTATCGACGGGACGCGACGCGAAGGTTCTCGGCTCGACGTCCTCGAGAAGCGCTATCATGCCAGGAGAGGACGCCCGACGATGTCCCGAACACTCTGCGCAGCCATTGTCCTGGCCTTCCTGTGCGCGGAGCCTGCGCTCGCCGGGCCGGCCGACGGCACACCACGCCCGCCGGGGACCGAGCTGGCCGGGGACTATCGGGTCGGCCCCGAGGACGTGCTGGAAGTGAGCGTGTGGAACAACCCCGGTATCAGTCGGGTCGTTACCGTCAGACCGGACGGCATGATCTCGCTGCCCCTCATCAACGACGTCAAGGCCGCCGGCTTGACCCCGGCCCAGGTCCGGCAAGAGGTCGCCCGAAAGCTGAGCGATTACGTGCCCTCGCCGTCCGTTTCCGTGATCGTGAACGACGTCCGCAGCTTCAAGGTCTCGGTGCTCGGCGAGGTCATCCGGCAAGCCCGCTTCGAGCTCAAGAGCCCCACGACGATCCTGGATGTCATCGCCCTGGCTGGCGGCTTCAATCAGTTCGCGGCCCCGGCCCGGATCATCATCCTCCGCCGGGACCTCGACGGGCGGGAGCGGATTCCCTTCAACTACAACAAGGTGATGCAGGGGGCCACCGAGGAGATCCTCTACCTCCAGCCCGGCGACATCATTTTCGTTCCCTAGGATTTTCGCTGCCCGGCAATCATCGGGGACGCAGCGTGGCGTCCACCTCGTGCAGGAGCCCGCTCTCGATGCGCAGGATCCGATCGGCGGCCCGGGCCAGCCGGTCATCGTGCGTGATCATGACGAAGGCCACCCCGCTCTCGCGGTTCATCTGACGCATCAAGGCGAACACCTCGGCGCCCGAGGCGCTGTCCAGGTTGCCGGTGGGCTCGTCGGCCAACACGATGAGGGGCGCGTTGGCCAGGGCCCGGACGACGGCGCAGCGCTGGTTCTCCCCCCCGCTCATCTCGTCGGGATGCTTGTCCAGCATGGTGCCCAGGCCCACCCGCTGCAGCAGGCCGATCACGCGCTGGCGTTGGGCCTCGGTGACGGCCCCTTCGCGGATGCTGATCGGCATGAGGGCGTTCTCCAGGCAGGTGAATTCGTCGAGCAGGTAGTGGGCCTGGAAGATGAACCCGACCTCCTGACTGCGAAGGTCGGCCAGCTCGTCCTCGGTGAGCGTGGCGATGTCCACACCGTTGATCAGGACGGTGCCGCCGGTGGCGACGTCCAGCGCGCCCAGCAAGTTGAGCAGCGTGGACTTGCCGCTGCCCGACTGTCCCATGACGGCCACGAACTCCCCGGCCCGGACGGTGAGATCCACGCCGTGGAGCACCGGCACCGGGACCTTGCCGAGGTACGTCTTCCGCAGCCCCCGCGTTTCGATCACGATCGGGCGTCCGTCGCGGCCGTCCTGGTGGCCGTTGGACGACAGGATGCGCCGGGGATCGGGGGCCCGGGAGCTCATCGCATGACGTCCACGGGGTTCAGGGCCGCCGCCCGGCGGGCCGGCAGGTACGCGGCGATGACGGTCGATGCGATGGCCGCCCCCATGGCCAGGCCGATGTAGAGCGGCAGGATGGCCACGGGGAAGAGCTGCTCGGGTGTCTGGCCCACCCGACGGATCGGTTGTTCGATAAGGCTGAGCGTGTAGATGATCGCCGTGCCGGCGATGGCGCCGGCCAGGCTGCCGAGCAGGGCCACCCCCAGGCCTTCGAAGATGAAGATGGTCTGGATCTGACGACGGCGGGCCCCCATCGCCTTGAGGATGCCGATCTGCTTGGCCTTCTGCAGCACCGACACGATAAGGATCGAGGCGATGGCGAACGACGAGGCGATGAGGCTGAACGCCGAGGTGAGGTAGGCCGCCGCCGATTGGACCTTCAGCGCGTCGAGGAAGCGGGGAAACTCCCGCGACCACGACTTGGCCTCGTAGGGCACCAGCGCCATGATCCGGTCGGCGGCCTGGTCGGCCTGGTAGATGTCGTCCAGCTTGACCTGGATGGCGTTGACCGCGGCGCCCAGCCCGAACAGGCTCTGCGCGGTCCGCAGCGTCACGTAGGCCTCGCCGCGTCCCCGGCCGCGGCTGTAGATCCCGACGACCGTGAAGCTGTCCGAGGCGCCGGTGTTCGAGCTGAGCCGAATGCGCTCGCCCGTCGACACGCTCAGGTCTTCGGCCAACTCGGCGTCGACCACGACTTCCTCGCTGGTCAGCCCCTGGTAGCGGCCGGCGATGAGATGCGGCGTCACCGGAGCCACCTGCTCCTGCAGCGCGGGGTCCACGCCGACCACGGTGACGCCGAGGGGGTTGGCGCCTTTGGAAGCGAACGCCTGCCGCCGCACCACCGGCGCGGCGAGGCGGACGTCGGGCACCGCCCGGATGATGTCGATCACGCGGGGCCAGTCATCGATGGTCTTCTCCTGGGGCGCCTGCTGCTCCAGCCGGCTCGAGCTCGGCCCGGAAACGGCGCCGGGCACGCGCTCGAGCGGCACCGGCTTGACCTCCCCCACCTGGACCGTCACGTGCGCGATGAACTCGGTCAGCACCCGGGCCATGTCCCGGCGCAGCCCGAAGATCAGTCCGGTGATGAAGATCACGATGATGACGCCGGCGGCCACCGCGCTGACCGTGAGCCAGGTCTGTCCCCCGCCGGACCGCAGGTGGCGGATGGCCACCTGGCGCTCGAAGCGCCAGAGGCCGTTCCGGAGTCGTCGGCTGCTCCCGTCGGCCACGGCGCTACCGCCCGAGCACCCGCGTCACGCGGACCCGGTCGCCGGCGTCGATGCCGCGGGGATCCTGGATGACGAGCGCGCCGGCGTCGATCCCGGCCACGACCGGCACGCCGGCCGCCGTCGCCGGGCGCGTGGCGACCGTCTGCACCAGCGCGCGCCCGTCGCGCACCACGAAGACCACGCTGCGGTCGCCCACCCGGCGCACCGCCGTCGCGGGGACCACGAGGCGCGTGGCCGCCCGGTTCGTGACGATGTTGACGTTGACGGTCTGCCCCGGGCGCAGCCAGTCAGGCGGATTCTCGGGGACCACCGTCACTCTCACCGTGCCGCGGGCTTCGTCCACGGCGGCCGCGAGCTCCGAGACGGTGCCGCGGAACGTGCCCTCCGGGAACGTGCTGGAGGAGATGACGGCCGGCTGCCCGAGGGCCAGGTCGGCCAGATTGCCCTCGTCCACGTCGATCCGGATCTCGAGCGCGCTGCTCACGAGGCTCAGCACGCCCTGCGTGCCGACCGTCTGCCCCACCTCGGCGGTGATCCTGGTCACCACGCCGTCGAAGGGCGCCGTCACGACCGCCTCCAGCGCCTGCCGTCGAGCCACGCGAAGCCCCTCCTCGGCCTCCTGGATCCGCTCGCGGGCCACGGCGACGTCCTCCGGACGGGCGCCGGCCTCCAGCGTCCGCAGCCCGGCCTCCTGGGCCAGGACGTTGGCCTCGGCGGCCGCCACTGCGCCGCGCGTGGATTGCACGAACGCCTCCGCCACCGAGACCGCGTGTCGCTGAGCGGCCACCCGCTCCTCGGCCACGCGGGCCCGCGTGCGTGCTTCGTCGTGCTCGGAGCGGGCGATGAGCTCCTGCTGGAGAAGCTCCGTGCTGCGCCAGAGCTGCAGGGCGGCCAGATCCCGCTCCTCCTCGAGCAGCTGAAGCTCGGCGCGGGCCTGCGCGGCCGCCTGCTCGGCCTGCCCGAGCGCGGCGCGCTGCTGGCCGAGCTGGGCTCGCGCCTGCTGCACGCGCGCCCGCGCTGCCGCGAGCTCCGACGGCAGCGCGCCCCGAGCGGCCAGCGTGAGCTGGGCCCTCGCCGTGCGCAGGGCCGCCTCGGCCAGGGCCACCTGGGCTTCCGCCACGTCGTTCTTCAAGATGGCCAGGCGCTGGCCGGCCGCAACCCGATCGCCTTCCTGCACGAACAGCTGCTCGACGATCCCGGCCGCCTGTACCCCCACCGCCGTCTCCACGGCGCCCCCCACGCGGCCGCTGCTGGCGATGGACTCGGTGATCGTCGTCGGAGTCGGATGGATCACCACCACGTTGGCCGGTCGCAGCAGCCACCACACGCCGGCCGCAGCGAGGACCAGCGCGCCCAGGACGGCGGCGATGACCCGCGGGCGGGGGCGCCTGGCCGGCCGGGCCGGTGCAACGGCCTCGTGTGTCGCCGGCGGTGTCGCGGCGCTCGGAGGCCGGGCGGCCTGTTCCCGGGTACGTTCCGTCGACGACATGCTCCAGTCAAGCAAACCATACGCGGCTGGGCCCGTCCACCGGGCGGACGATCACCGGCGCGCCCGGTGCGCTTCCACGAGCAGCACGCAGAGCACCACGATGGCCTGGAACACGAACCCGGCGCTGGCCGGCAGGTTGACGCTGCGCTGCAGCGAGTCGGCGCCGACCATGAGGATGGCGACGAGCACGGCCGCCACGCCGACCCCCACCGGATGCATGCGGCCCAGCACGGCGATGAGGATGGCCATGATCCCGTAGCCGGGCGTGAGGCCGAGGATGAGCCGGTTGTGGTAGCCGACGACCTCGATAGCGCCCGCGACGCCGGCCAGGGCGCCACTCAGGGCCAGCGTCACCAGGGTGGTCCGGCCGAGAGGCACGCCGCCCAGCAGGGCCGCGCGCGGGTTGTTGCCGGCCGCCCGGATCTCGTACCCCAGCACGGTCCGGTGCAGCAGCATGGCGATCCCCGCCGTCACCGCGATGGCGATGAGGATACCGGCGTGCGCGCCGGCGGCGGGCATGAGCATGGGCAGCACGGCGCTGTCGGGGATGACGCGGGTGATCGCCTCGCCGGTGATGGGGTCGTTCCAGGGACCGGTGGCGACCCACTCGGTGAGGTAGAAGGCGACGAAGTTCAGCATGACGGTGACGAAGATCTCGTTGACGCCCCAGCGCGCCCGCAGCGCGCCGGGCACGGCGCCCAGCGCGGCCCCGCCCGCGAACCCGGCCAGCACGGCCAGCGGCAGCATCACCGCCGCGGGCAGCGCCTCACCGAGGGCGAAGGCCGCGCCAGTGGCGACGATGGCGCCCGCGTAGATCTGGCCGTCGACCCCGATGTTGAAGAAGCCGCCCTGCCGCGCCAGCATCACCGCGGTGCTGCCGAGGAGCAGGGGCGAGATCTTGTTCAGGGTCTGCGCGATGCCGGCCAGGCTCCCCAGCGAGCTGGTCACGATGGTCTGGAAGGCGAGGAGGACGTCGCCCCGCATGGCGAGGATGAACAGCGCGCTGACGCCGGCGGCCAGCGCGACGGCGAGGACGTAGGTCAGCCCGGTAGTCACCACACGGGCCCGCTCCGCACGTGGAGCGGGAGCCGCCTCGGCGAGGACGGGGGTCGTTTCCGCGCTCACCTGGCGGCGGCCTCCGGCGTCTCGACGCCGGCCATGAGCCGGCCGATCACGTAGGCGTCGAAGCGCTCGCGCGGCAGGTCGGCGACGATCCGGCCCCGGAACATGACGACGATCCGGTGGCACAGCTGACGTAGCTCGTCCAGGTCCTCCGAGATCAGGAGCACGCCGCCGCCGGCCGCCGCGAAGGCCAGGCATCGGCGGCGCACGAAGTCGGTGGCCCGCACATCGAGACCTCGGGTGGGATTGGTGGCGATGAGCAGCCGGCCTCCGGTGGCCCGGGCCTGAGCCATGGCGCGGGCCACGAGGACCTTCTGGATATTGCCGCCCGAGAGCTCGACGGCGGGGGCGTCGGCGCTCCGGGCGCGGATGGCATATTCCCTGATCGCTTCCCGCGTCAATGCGCGCGCCCGCCCGCGGTCGAAGGCGATCGGGCCCGAGACGAACGGATGCAGGCCCAGGACGAGGTTCTCGGCCACGGACAGCCCGGGCAACAGCCCGTCCTCGATCCGGTCCTCCGGGATGAGAACGAGGCCCGCGGCGATCCGAGCCCGCACCGAGGCGGCCGTCACGTCCCGGCCGCCCAGCCGGATGCGCCCGCCGGTCGGCCGCAGCACCCCGGCCAGGGCGTCCGCGAGCTCTCGCTGGCCGTTGCCGGCGACGCCGGCCACGCCGACGACCTCGCCGGCGTCCACGCGCAGCGAGCATCCGGCCAGGTCGAGCCGCCCCCGCCCGCCCGACACGCTGAGGGCCTCCACCTCGAGGACGCGCCCGCCGCGGGCGGCGTGGCCGACCGCGCTGGCCGCCTGCAGGCGCTCGCCGATCATGAGCTCGACCAGCTCGCCCTCGTCCCTGTCCGCGCGCGCGAGCGTGGCCACGCGGCGGCCGCCCCGCATGACGCTGACGCGGTCGCAGTTGGCCAGGATCTCGCGGATCTTGTGCGTGATGAAGATCACGGTCAGGCCCTGCTCGGCCATGGCGCGCAGGGTCGCAAACAGCGTGTCGACTTCCTGGGGTGTGAGCATGGTCGTCGGCTCGTCGAGGATGAGGACGTCCACGCCCCGGTAGAGCGCCTTGAGGATCTCCACTTTCTGCTGCACGCCGACGGCGAGCTGCCGCACCTCGGCATCGAGGTCCAGGGTGAGTCCGAAGCGCTCGGCGATGGCCTCGACGCCGCGGCGCTGACGCTCCGGGCGAAGCCAGAAGTCGCCGCCCTCGCGTCCGAGCAGGACGTTCTCGAGCACGGTGAAGTTGGCGATGAGCTCGACGTGCTGATGGACCATGCCGATGCCGTGGCCCAGGGCGTCGCTGGGGGACGCGATGGCGGTGGGCACGCCGTCGATGGCGATGGCGCCCCGGTCGGCGCGGTAGAGCCCGCTCAACACGTTCATGAGCGTGGTCTTGCCGGCGCCGTTCTCGCCGAGCAGGCCGTGGATCTCTCCGCGGGCGGCGGCGAAGTCGACGCCGGCCAGGGCGACGGTCTCGCCGAACCGCTTGGCGATCCCCGTCATCTGCACCCGCGCCGCGGTCGTCACCGGCCTGCCCAGGACGCCGGCTTAGGGCGTCCGGTCGAGGATCTCGGGGATCGGTTTGCCGCCGACGACTTCCTTGAAGATGGCCCGCGTCCGGTTGGCGACGTCGGCCGGCACGTTGCGGATGTCCGACAGCTCCATCCCGCTGCCCGGGCGCATCTCGTAGTAGCCGGTCCGCTCGCCCTTCAGGATCTTGCCGACGATCTCGCTGTAGGGCTTGTTGAAGTCGAACACGAGGGAGACGGCCAGGTTCTTGGGAGCGAGATCCCACTTCTCCGTGTAGAACGTGGTCACCAGCACCGGCCGCGGGGCGGCCTTGACGGCCTCGATCACCCCCGACAGCCCGAGGTTCACGAAGACGACGATGAAGTCGGCGCCGGCGGCGATCTGGGCTTCCGCCGTCTGCCGGGCTTTCACCGGGTCGTTGAAGTCGCCGACCCAGTTGTACACGAGCTGGGCCTTCGGGTTGACGTCCTTGATGGCCTGATGGACCGAGTTCACGGACGTCACCACGTCGGGCAGGCGGACGCCCGCCACCATCCCGACCTTGCCGGTCTTGGTGGCCATCGCGCCGAGCGCGCCGAGCACGTAGAAGCCCTGATAGAAGCGGCGGCCGATGTTCCAGAGGTTCGGGGGCAGCTTGGGCAGCCGGCCCGAAGCTTCCTGGATGAAGGAGGCGTCCCGGAACTGCGGCGCCAGCTTGTTCACGATCGGGATGAACTGGCCGCCGTGATTGGCGATGATGTCGTAGCCGGCCGAGATGTATTCGCGGGTGATCCGCTCGGCATCGGCGACGACGACTTGCTCGGAGTGGGAGACCTCGAGGTTGTACTTCTTGGCGACCTGCTGGAGCGCCAGATAGCCGACGGCGTTGAAGTCGGCGTCCTGGATGGGGCCGGGCATGATCATCGCCATCTTGCGCCGGCCCTGGGCCCAGGCGCGGCGGGTGCGGGTGGCGGCAGCGGTGCCGAGCGTCACGGTCGTCAGAAAGCGCCGTCGATCCATGAGAGTCCTCCTGTGCGAGTTCATCCGCGCGCCTCCCGGTCGTAGGGCACGGCCAGCGCCCGGGGGGCGCTGGCCCCCCGGTAGACGCGCACCAGCACCACCAGCGCGAACACGTACGGCAGCATGAGAAGAAACTGGGGCGGCACGGCCTTGCTGACCATGCCGGCCTTGAACTGGAACGCCTCGACGTAGGCGAAGAGCAGGGCGCCGGCCAGCACCGTGACCGGCATCCACCGGCCGAAGATGACCAGCATGAGCGCGAGCCACCCGCGTCCCGCCGTCATGTTGTCGCTGAACGTCCCTGTGAGCACCACCGGCAGGTAGGCGCCGCCCAGCCCGATGAGGAGCCCGCCCACCGCGGCCGCCCCGTAGCGTAGCCCGGCCACGTCGATGCCGAGGGCGTCGACCGCCCGCGGGTTCTCGCCCGTCGCCCGCAGCCGCAGCCCCCACGCCGTGCGGAACAGCGCCAGGTGGACGAGGGGAATCAGCGCGAACGCCGCGTAGGTGAGGATCGTCTGCTGGAAGAACACGGTGCCGACCACCGGCAGGTCGCCCAGGCCGGGCACCGCCACCGGCGACAGCGTGGCGATCTGGGGCGGGCTGGTACGGATCCCGAAGACCATGCGGAAGATCAACGAGGACAGGCCGATGCCCAGCACGTAGAGGCCAAGCCCCACGGTGATCTGCGGCCCGCGCAGCGCCACCGCATAGTAGACGAGCGCCAGCGCCATCGCCGCCGCCGCCAGCATGCCGGCGCCGATGCCGGCCGCGACCATCTGCGTCTGCCAGGTGACCACGAAGCAGGTCACGGCGGCGACCAGCATCATGCCCTCGATGCCGACGTTGAGGACGCCGCTGCGCTCGATGATCAGCTCGCCGAGGGCCGCGATGATGAGGGGGGCGGCGTAGACCAGCGTTTGTTGCCAGAGGTGCGGATCGACGAGGAGGCCGGGGGTCACCGCGCGTCGCAGTGTATCATGCGGGCTCGTGAGCGTGGCGCTCAGGGTTCGGCGTGGCGCGTATGTGGACTCTGTCACCCTCATGCGCGTCGCCGAGGCGGTGCGGCGGCTGCCCGGCGTCGCCGCCGGCGCGCTGCTCATGGCCAGCGAGGCGAACCGGGCCGCGCTACGCGAGGCGGCGCTGTGGACCGCCGAGGCCGACGATGCCGGTCCCGGCGACCTCGTCATCGCCGTCGCCGCGGACGCCGACGAGACGGCTGCGCGCGCCCTGCGTCACGCCGAGGAGCTGCTCGCGGCGCGGCGCGAGAGCGGCGGGGCGCCGGCCGCCGTCCGGCCGCGCTCGCTCGTCCGGGCTGCCCGCGATTTTCCGGACGCCAACCTGGCCGTCATCTCCGTGCCGGGCGTCTGGGCGGTGAACGAGGCCAGCCAGGCTCTGGCCGCGGGTCTGCACGCGTTCATCTTCAGCGACGGCGTGAGCCTGGAGGACGAGATCGCCCTCAAGCGGCGCGCCCGCGAGCGCGGGTTGCTCGTGATGGGGCCCGAGTGTGGGACCAGTCTCCTCAACGGCGTCGGCCTGGGCTTCGCCAACCGCGTCCGCCGCGGTCCCATCGGGCTGGTGGGCGCCTCGGGCACCGGCCTGCAAGAGGTCACGACGCTGCTCCACCGGCTGGGCAGCGGCGTGTCGCACGCGATCGGCACCGGGGGCCGCGATCTCCACGACGGCGTCGACGGCATCACCACGCTGCAGGCGCTCGAGCTCCTCGGCCGCGACGCCGCCACGCGGGCCATCGTGCTCGTCTCCAAGCCGGCGTCCGACCGGGTCGCCGCGCACGTGCTCGCCGCGGCCTCCGGCATCGGCAAGCCCGCGGTCGCGTGCCTGCTCGGATGGCGGGGGCCCACGCCGCCGGGAATTCACACGACGGCGACGCTGGAGGAGGCGGCCGCGGCCGCGGTCCGGGCGGCCGGCGGTCCGGTGGCCCCGCTGCCGGCGCCGTCCCTGCCGCGACGACGTGGCGCCGGGCCAGTGGTCGGGCTCTTCACCGGCGGCACCCTGTGCGAGGAGGCCCGCGCCCTCGTCGGCGACGCGGGCTCGCGGTTCGTCGATTTCGGGGCGGCGGAGTTCACGCAGGGGCGCCCGCACCCGATGATCGATCCCGTGCTGCGCGCGGCCGCCGTCGCGGCCACCGGTGGCGACGGCGCGGCGGGCGTTCTCCTGCTCGACTTCGTCTTGGGTTACTGCGCGCATCCCGACCCGGTCGGCGCCGCGGCGCCGGCGATCCGCGAGGCCCGGGCGCTGGCCGCCCGGGCCGGGCGCGAGCTCACCGTCGTGGCCCACGTGGTCGGCACCGAGGAGGACGTGCCATCGCTGGCGGCGCAGACCCAGGCGCTGCACGCCCTCGACGTCGCCGTCTATCCCTCGAACCGGCTCGCCGCCCTCGCTGCCCGTGAGCTGGCCGGAGGGCCCGGTGGGCGGTGACACGCTGCTCGATCGAGCGCCGGCGGCGATCAACGTGGGGGCCGATCTGTTCGCCGATTCGCTGGCCAGCCAGGGCGCTGGGGTGAGGCGAGTGGACTGGCAGCCGGCGGACGCGCCCCGAGAGCTGGCCCGGGTGTGGACCGCGCGGGTCGAGACGGCGAACCGCCGGGCTGCGGCTGCGCTGCTCGGCGCCCATGCCGTCCTCGTCGACGTCCGTCCCGCCATCGACGTCATCCCCGGCATGACGCCCGACACGATCCTGCACGCCGGACCGCCCGTGGAGTGGACACGGATGAGCGGGCCCCTGCGCGGTGCCGTCATCGGCGCCTTGCTGCTGGAGGCACGCGCCACGTCGGCGGCCGAGGCCGAGCGGCTGGCCGCCAGCGGCGCCGTCGGCTTCGCGCCCTGTCATCACCACGCCTCGGTGGGGCCCATGGCCGGCGTGACGACGGCCTCCATGCCGGTCTTCGTCGTCGAGAACCGCGCCGGCGGCAACCGCGCGTACTCCACCCTGAACGAGGGGCTGGGCAAGGTCCTGCGCTATGGGGCGTTCGCGCCCGAGGTGCTCGACCGGCTGCGCTGGTTTCGCGAGCGACTGGGCCCCGCCCTGGGTGAGGCGATCCGCCGCGCGGGCGGGATCGACGTGCGGGCCATCATCGCCCAGGCCCTGCAGATGGGCGACGAATGCCACAACCGCAACCGCGCGGCCTCGGCGCTGCTCATCAAGGCCCTGGCGCCCCACGTGGCGGCCCTCGACCTGGCGGCCTCGGAGCGCGAGCGCGTGCTGACCTTCGCGGCCGGCAACGAGCATTTCTTCCTGAACGTCGGGATGGCGGCGTGCAAGCTGGCCGCCGACGCCGCGCACGGTGTGCCGGGCTCCACGCTGGTCACCACGATGGCGCGCAACGGCACCGACTTCGGCATCCGCGTCAGCGGCCTGGGCGATCGCTGGTTCACCGCGCCCGCCGACACGCCGGTCGGGCTCTACTTCACCGGGCACGGGCCGGACGACGCCAACCCGGACATCGGCGACAGCGCCATCACCGAGACCGCCGGGCTGGGCGGCTTCGCCATGGCCGCCGCGCCCGCCATCGTGCAGTTCGTCGGGGGCACGCCCGCCGACGCGCTGGCAACCACGCGGTTGATGTACGAGATCACCATGGCCGAGAGCGAGAGCTACCGGGTTCCCGCCCTCGACTTCCGCGGCACCCCCACCGGGATCGACGTGCGCCTGGTCGCCCAGACCGGAGTCCTGCCGCAGATCAACACGGGGATCGCGCACCGGCAGCCGGGCGTCGGCCAGATCGGCGCCGGGCTCGTCAAGCCGCCGCGGGCCTGCTTCGAGGCCGCCCTGAGCGCGCTCGTCCGCGACGCCGGTCATGGCTGAGGCCGCCCGCTTCCGCATCGGGATCGACACCGGCGGCACATTCACCGACGTGGTGGCGGTGAACGAGACCACGGGGGAGATCCTCACCACCAAGGTGCCCTCCGTGCCCCGGGACCCGTCGCTCGCCGTGCTGGATGGCATCCGCAAGGTGATGGCCCGGGCCGGCGCGGGTACGGTCGCGGCCGTCTGCCACGGCACCACGGTGGCCACCAACGCCATCCTGGAGGAGCGCTTCCCCGACCTGGCGCTGGTGACCACGGGAGGGTTCCGGCACGTGCTCGAGATCGCGCGGCAATCGGTGCCCCGCGGGTATGGCAACTCCTACTTCTGGGTCAAGCCGGACCGGATCGTGCCGTTGCATCACGTCCGCGAGGTGCGCGAACGGCTGAACTTCCGCGGGGAGGTGCTGCGCCCGTTCGACGAGACGGGGGCCATCGCGGTCGCGCGGTGGCTCGGGCTGCGCGGTATCCGCTCGGTCGGGATCTGCTTCATCCACGCCTACGCCAACCCGGCGCACGAGCGGCGCATGCGCGACATCATCGAGCGCGAGTGTCCGGGCCTCCACGTGTCGATCTCGTCGGACGTCCTGGCCGAGTACCGTGAGTACGAGCGCGCGGTGACCACGCTGGTCGACGCCTTCGTCAAGTCGCGTGTGGCCGAGTACGTGGCCGCCATCCGAACGCGCCTGGATGCCGCGCTGGGCGCCGGCGTGCCGTTCTACGTCATGAAGTCCAACGGCGGCGTGATCTCGGCGCGCGAGGTGGCCCGGCAGCCGATCACGACACTGCTGAGCGGACCGGCCGCCGGCGCGCTCGGGGCGAGCCTGCTCGCCGCGGCCGCCGGCTTCGACCGCGTCCTCACCGCCGACGCCGGCGGCACCAGCACCGACGTGTGCCTGGTCGAGCACGGAGCGCCGGTGCTGACCACCGAAGGGGTGGTGGGACGGTTTCCCGTGAAGGTGCCGATGATCGACATCGTCACCGTGGGCAGCGGCGGCGGCAGCGTGGCCTGGATCGCGCCGGACGGCGGCCTCAAGGTCGGCCCGCGCAGCGCCGGCGCCGACCCGGGGCCGCTGTGTTACGCGCGCGGCGGAGGCGAGCCGACCGTCACCGACGCGCACCTCGTCCTGGGGCGGGTGCCCCCGCGCCTGCTCGGGGGCGAGATCGCCCTCGACCTCGACGCCGCCCGGACCGGCCTGACCGCGCTGGGACGCCGCCTGGGGCTGTCCACGGCGCAGGTGGCCGAGGGCATCCTGGAGATCGCCGCCTGGAACCAGGCCAACGCCATCCAGCAGGTGAGCGTCAAGCGAGGTCTCGACCCTCGCGACTACACGCTCGTCGCCTTCGGCGGGTCGGGGCCGCTGCTGGCCGGGAGGCTGATCGACCTGCTGCACCTGCGCGCGGCCCTCATCCCGCCCTCGCCGGGCAACGTGTCGGCGCTCGGCCTGCTCGTGGTGGACCTCCGCAACGATTACGTGCAGACGCTGGTGCAGCGCCAGGACCGGCTCGACTTCGCCACCATCAACGCGCATCTGACTCGACTGCAGGCCGAGGCCCGCGACGCGTTACGGCGAGAGGGCTTTTCCGACGAGGCGATGCGGTTCGTGTGCTCGGCCGACATGCGTTACTACGGCCAGGCGTGGGAGGTCCGGGTGGACCTGCCGCCCGGCGAGATCACCCCGGCCACGGCCCCCATCGCTGCCGAGCGCTTCCACGCGGCGCACGAGAAGCGCTACGGCTACGCCTACCGCGCGGCCGCGCCGGGTCCGGGCGGCGCGGCGAACCGTCAGCTGGTCGAGTGGGTGAATCTCCGGGTGACCGGCCTGGGGCCGGTCGAGCGTCCGAAGCTGCGGGAGCTGCCGCCCGGCGACGGCCGGGTCGAGCGGGCCCGCACCGGCCTGCGGGCGGTGGTTTTCGACAGCGTATCCCGGGATTGTCCGGTGTTCGCGCGGGCTCGCCTCGCACCCGGGGACGGCATCGCGGGCCCGGCCGTGGTGGAGGAGTATGGCGCGACGACGGTCCTCTTCCCCGGGCAGCGGGTGGAGGTCGATCGACTGGGCAACATGATCATCACCCGGGCTCGGGCGTGACGGCCGTCGATCCCATCCTGCTCCAGGTGGTGGAGGGCACGCTGGCCTCGGTGGAGGCCGAGGTCGAGGCGGCCATCGAGCGGACATCGCGCTCGCCCATGATCAGGGAAGCCCGGGACTTCCGCGCGGGCATC
>DASTFB010000103.1 GCA_035709005.1 Candidatus Methylomirabilota bacterium
GGCGCTGGCCCACACCGCTCGGGCGATCGAGCTGAACGGGGCCCTCGGCAACCGCTTCGAGCAGGCGCTGATGATGGCGATCGGCGGCCGATGCTGGGGCTCGCGGGCGGGCCGACTCGGGGACGCTTTCGCCTACGCTGCCCAAGCTTCCGAGATCGCGCGGGAGCTCGACGACTCCAGGCTCAAGGCCTGGGGGGCTATGGTGGCCGAGCCGTACTACTACAAAGGCTCGTGGCGAGAGCTGGTCGCGGAGGCCGAGAGAAGCCTGCCGATCGCGTGGGAGATCGGGGAGCATACCGTCATCGTGTACGTCTCGGCGTGGCTGGGGCTGGCCCACCTCAGGCTCGGCCATCGGGATGAGGCCCGGCGACTGATCAGCCGCTGCCTGGGCTGGGCCGAATCTCGACTGGCCAGCGTCCCCTTTGCCGTCAGCTATGCGAGCACGGCGCGGGCGCTGGTGCACCTGACCGACGGCGAATTGCCAGAGGCGCTGGAGCGGGTGCGCATCGGCCTGAGCCTCGGCGAACGCAGTCGGTCACCGCTCGAGCAAGGCGCGGCCTGGCGCGCCATCGGGCAGATCTACGAGGCCAAAGGCGATTCTGACGACGCTGACGCGGCGTATCGACAAAGCCTCGGCCTCCTGGAGCCGGTGAAGGCGCTGCCCGAGGTGGCCCAGACCCTCCTTGCCTATGGTCGTTGTAAGCTAGCGCACCAGCCCGATGAGGGCCGGCGCATGCTCGAGCGCGCCCGGGAGATCTTCGCGGACATCGGCGCGACCGGCTGGGTATCTGAGGCCGAGCGCGCTCTGACGGGCGGCTGACCGTCTGGTGACCTATCCTCCTGGCCAAGCGATCGGTGTAAGGTGGCAGAACGGGAGGCAGGGGATGCGCGGTATCAAAGGAGAACAGGTCCTCCTCCGGCTCATTCTCAGTGAGTCCCGCACGCATGACCGGGAGCCGCTGTACCGTCACCTCCTCGAGCTCCTGCGCGCCGAGGGCTTGGCCGGCACGACCGTGCTGAAGGGCGTCGCCGGCTTCGGTCACGACCGCCACATCCACACGACGATGATCGAGGTGGCCGCCCTGGGGCTGCCGATCGCACTGGAGGTGGTGGATACGGAGGAGCGCATCGCCCGTGTCCTGCCCAAGCTCGAGGCTCTCATGGTCGGTGGCATCATCATGACCGAGCGGGCCCACGTCATTCGCTACGCCGAGAGCGGCCGCTCGTCGGCGACCGGACGGCCCTCCCCTCAGGCTTCGTAGCGCAGGACCTTGACCTTCTCCATCGTGATGAGCCCGCTGCTCATCATGCGGTCGACCTCCGGGAGCACGCCGTTGAGGTGCTCCTCGGTGTCGACCACCTCGATCACTATCGGTAGATCTGCCGATAACTTCAGAATGCCCGCCGTGTGGACGATCGAGCTCGGGCCGAACCCGGCGACCCCTCGGAGGACCGTGGCGCCGGCGAGACCCTTGGCCCGGAACAGTTCGAGCAATGCCGCGTAGAGCGGCCGGCGCTCCCATTTGTCGCTCTCACCGAGAAACACCCGCATCAAGACCTGTTCGCCTTCGATCTTGCGCATGGCTCACCCCCTCAGCGTGAGGATCAGCCGGCCCGCCGCGATTCCCAGGAAGCAGAGACTCAGACAGATCGTCGTGGTGACGATGATGTTCACCCAGGCCTGATGCCAGGCGTTGGCCTCCATCAAACGAACCGTCTCGTAGCTGAACGTGGAGTAGGTCGTCAGACCGCCCATCATGCCGGTCGTCAGGAAGATCCGGGCGTTGTCGCGAATCATCAGGGCTTCCGTGCCCAGCTGCTGCACCAACCCGATGATGAAGGCCCCGCTGAGATTGACGATCAGCGTCCCATACGGGAATTCCGCCCCGAACCACCTCGCGGCGAACACCGACGCCAGCAGCCGCAGCACCGATCCGATAGCACCTCCGACTCCAACCAGCATGATCTGCTCTAGCAGGGGCCACCTCCTCGTCGCCACCCCGGCGTTTGCGGGGGCGTGTTGTCGCGGCATCTCGCTGCTTGCCTTGCCCTGGGCCCACCCCCCAGGTTGAGGCGGGATCTCCTCACGCCGACGCTCACCCCTCGGCGCTCCTCGAGGGGGCGGCTCGCCGCGCCTCAGCACCGCCGGGGACGCTGACCGACGTTCATGTCTCCCGTCCGATGCTCTCCAGCGAGACTTCAGGCGCCAGCCCGCCAGCCTTGCCAGGCTGAAGGTGTCGCGGCATGAATAGCGCGTTGGCGACCAACGTCGGGATGACGGCGCTGCCGATGACCGCCGCCACGAGGTGCGAGTACTGCTCGGCCGTGATGACGCCATGGCTCAGCCCGAACAGGGCGGAGATCGTTCCGAACGTCAGGCCGGTGGACATCATCAACGTGTAGTACGTCGTCTCCTGCCGCGTGTACCCGAACGCCGCCACGGCGGGCAGGACGCCCGCGATCTTGCTGACCATCTTGGCCAGGAACAGTACGATCAGCACCAGCGGCGCGCCGATGAGCACCGGCACGGAGACGAACGACCCCGCCCGGATGAAATAGAACGGCGTCAGCAGCCCGAACGTCAGCGTGCGAAGGCGCCGGACCAGCACGTGGTCCTTGCCCACGGTGCCCGCCAGGACCATCCCGATGACATACGCTGGCAGCACTGCTTCGCTCCCCGCCCAGATGGCCAGGCCGCCCATCCCGAACAGGGCCAGCAGGATGAATTTCGCTTCCAGCTCCGAGACCCGCCCACCGTACCGGCGAAAGAAGCGAGGCGTGATGAACGGCAGCACGACAAAGACGACTGCGGACACGACGACGAACACCAGCGTCTTCCGCGTGAACGGCGAGAAGATGAGCCCGAGGGCCAGGACGGTGCCGAGATCGTTGATGAAGCACGCGGCGAGGATCGCCTTCCCGTACTCGACCGCGTTGAAGCCCAGCTCCAGCATCACCGCGTACACCACCGCCACGGACGTCGTGGACAGGGCGACCCCCGCCAGCCAGCTCGGACCAACATCCCAGCCCAGGACGAACCGCGCGATGGCCGCGGCTCCCAGGAACGGCGCCACGAATCCCGCGACGCCGACCACGGTCGCCTCCCTCCACTTTGTGCGGAAGACCGCTGGATCCAGCTCGGCGCCGGCCAGGAAGGTGAGTACGATGGCCCCGGCGCCGGCCAGAAACGTCACCCAGGCGGTGGAGGAGCCGAGGGCATGCGGCCCCACGATGATCCCGATCACGAGTTGCGCGACCGTCCCCACGACAATCTCGGACAGCGCCGTGGAGATCCTAAGCCAGATCGCCAGCAGCGTCGCCACAAGGGCCAGCCCGACCCACACGGCAGCCAGGAACCACACATTGTCCATTCATCGCCTCCGCTGGCCGAGCGCGTCAACCCTGGCGCGAAGCGCGGCGATCGCCTGCAGCCTGTCCTGCACGGCGAGAGCGCCGGCCTCCTGGGTCTGCCGCGCTTGCGCCAGCGCGCGTTCCGCGGACGTGATCGCGTCGCCGAGCCGGCGTCGTACGTCCGCTTCGAGATCGCGCCGGCTCTGGCGCACGCGCGCCTGGAGGTCGTTCGTGATGCGCGCGGTGTTCACCTCGAGCAAACGCTCCAGATACGCAATCGCGTCTCGCTCCACCGCCCGGTGGCAGGCTTCCGGCCTGCGGAAGACGTCGAGGAACCGAAGCGGTGCCGACACGGGCGCCACCGTCAGCATCTCGGTGTAGTAGAGGCCGCTGCGGTGCGTGAGGGCGGCCTCGAGCTGCGGGCGGACGAGACCAGTCAAGCCAGGCATGGCGGCGAAGGAATCGTAGAGCTCTCCGAACAGGCTGACGAACCTCTGCATGGCGTCGCGATAGAGCCGATCGACGTGCGGTCCGTGCACGTGGCGCCAGCCGTCGAGCGTCTGCCGGGCGAGGTCGGCCGCCGCCTCCGGCGCCCGAATGCGCAGGGATCCCTCCGCGGGGACGACGTCCGCCAGGCGGTTCCCGAGATCCCTCCTAGCCCTGGCGATCGCGCCGGAGAGGAAGGCGTCGCGCGCCGCGGTGAACTCCTGCATGAGCCGGTCCTGAACCGCCGTCATCCGCGGCCCCAGTTCCTCCAGCGCTCGCTCCGCGTTTGCGATCGCCCGCCGCAGCAGCTCGATGCTCGTCTCGGACTCGTCAAGGGGCCGCGTGAGCACCGACCGCTGCTGATCCAGCTCGACCAGCAGCCTGTCCACCAGCGCTCTCGCCTCGCGGTCTTCGGCCGCCCGGACCAGATCGGCCCCCGAGTCCCGGACCAGCGATTCGAGCCGTAGAACGAGCGCGTCCCAGTCCCGGGCAGGCCCCTCGCCGCCGAGGCGCTCGGCCGCGCTCACCTGGAGGATCGGGCCGACAGGGCGGCCGAGCCGTTCCCCCAGCACGCGCGCGGTGAACCGGACGGCCTCGGCCCGCTCGCCCTCGGGCAGCCGGTCGGCCTTGTTCAGGACGAACACCACATCCTGCACGGTGCCCGCGATGGCCTCCACGAGGGCCAGCTCCGCGCCGGAGATCGGGGGGTCGGCGCCGAGCACCACGAGCGCGGCGTCGATGTGAGGAACGAACCCGCCCGTAGCGGCGGTGTTCGCGGCCGAGACCGAGGCGATCCCTGGGGTATCCACCAGGCACATGCCTGTCGCGAGCAGGGAGCTCGGGACGAACACCTCGACCCCGCTCACGCCCTTCTCGTTGCTCGGATTGTGCTCCTCGGACACGTAGGTCTCCAGCGTCCGGGGATCGCAATCGTCCCAACTCCGCTGGCCGAAGCGGACGCGCGCGGCGAGCCGCTCACCCCAGCGTACGACGGTGATCACCGACGTCACGGGGACGACGCCGACGGGGAGCACGTTGTCCTGGACCAAGGCGTTGATGAGGGTCGATTTGCCGCGTTTGAATTGCCCGACGCAGGCGACGTAGAAGCGGCCCTCGCGCAAGCGCTCCGCAACGATACCCGCCTCACGGGCGAGCTCGATCGCGCCGGCCTCGTGCGCGAGGCCCTCCAGGTCCCCCAGCAACCGCCGGTGAGTCTTCTCGGTGCCCATAAACGAAAACCCCTACCGGTACTCTTCCGGTAGGGGTCATCAGCCCGCGGCTCGGGCGGTTCTAGGCGAACCCCATCGCCCTTACTTTGCCAGCGATTATGAATCGCGCCGCCTCGTGGGTCAAGACATCGCCACTCCCGGTGATCGGGCGTCGGAGTCAGCTCTCCCCGCGTGCCGGGGATGAATGCATCGTCCGACCCCAAAGTCTCAGCGACCCGGCGTCGGGGTGTCGCCGTGTCGGGCGAACAGCGTCGTGGTGATGTAGCGCTCCCCGGTGTCGGCCAGCAGCACCACGATGACCTTCCCGGCCGCGGCGTCCCGCCCGGCGAGCGCGAGCGCGGCGTGGAGGGCGGCACCCGATGAGGCGCCGGCGACAATGCCTTCCTCGCGCGCGAGCCGGCGCGCGCAGGCGAAGGCGTCCTCGTCCGACACGGCGATCACCTCGTCCAGAATCGAGCGGTTCAGGATTCTGGGGATGAAGCCGACACCGATGCCGGGGATGCGATGCTCCCCGGGCGGCCGGCCGGACAGCACGGCAGCGCCGGCGGGCTCCACCGCGACCACGCGCACGCAGGCCTTGCGTGCCTTGAGAATTTCACCGACGCCGGTGATGGTCCCGCCAGTGCCGACCGCCGAAACGAAGATGTCGACGGTACCCTGCGTGTCCTCCCAGATCTCCACCCCTGTCGTCCGGCGATGGATCTCGACGTTGGCCGGATTGCTGAACTGATCGAGCATGATCGCCCCCGATGTTTCTTCGACGATCCGCTTGGCCTGGGCCACGGCTTCGGTCATCAGGATGCCCGGAGTCAGCACGACCTCGGCTCCCAGGTGCCGGAGCAACGCGACCCGCTCCGTGGACATGGTTTCCGGCATCGTGAGAATGAGGCGGTAGCCCCGGATCGCGGCGGCAAGGGCAAGGCCGATGCCGGTATTGCCTCCGGTGGGCTCGACGAGCGTCATCCCGGGTCGCAGGCGTCCCTCACGCTCCGCGCTATCCACCATTGCCACGCCGACGCGGTCCTTCACGCTGCCGCAGGGGTTGCGCATCTCCAGCTTGACCAGCAAGCGACCGGGCAACCCCTTGGCCATGCGAGCGAGCTCGACCATCGGTGTCCGGCCCACTGTCGCAGTGACGTCTGGAAAGATCACAGCGCTTTGGCGCTCCTTGTGTCGGTGCCGACTGGCCGGCCCGGGGCGGCGGGCGAGCCCTCGCCGCACTGCCCCGAGCGGAGCGGCCGCTCTATCCGGCGATCCCCGGAGACTGGATCACCGCATCAGATCGGGGAGCGTGACGGCGACGTCCGGAAACGCGAGCAACGTGAACCTCTCGGTCCGCCCCGGTGAGTGGAGGTCCTGGTATTCGCCAGCGGCTGGTCGGCGATGGATCTCCAGCCCCCGGCCGGCCAGGTCCACGAGCCAGACCTCGCCGATGCCAGCCCGGGCGTAGAGCGGAACCTTCCGCCGGCGGTCGTACGCCAGGGAAGTGTCAGCGACCTCGACGAGCAACCGAACGTGCTCGGGCTCCGGCAGCGCGTTGGCGTAAAAGTCGGCGCGCGGGGCGAGCAGCATCGCGTCGGGTTGGGGCTCCGATTCGAATTGCCGGAGCAGCAGGGGGCTCTGACTCCACACGACCGCGCGCTCGCCGAGCCGTGTCGAGAAGAGATGGTGGATGCGGGCGACGGTGGCGGCGTGCCGACTCCCGATAGGGGTCATCTCGAGGATCTCGCCCTCGATGAGCTCGACCCGGTCGTCCTCGTGCAGGATGCCGACCTCGCCCATGCGGTGGTATTCCTCGAGTGTGAACCGCCGCCGCTTTACGGTGACCGCCATCCCGTCCCCGGGCTCCGCCATCTCGCCCCCGCTCCGCCCCGCCGTCAATGCCGCGAATGCGATACACGCCGCACGAGGGGATTGTAGCCCAGCAACCATGACTGGTCGGTCACCAGACCCGGAAGCCGGGCGAGGCGAACGAGGTGGTGGCGGCGAGCCGGACCAGCGTCGGCCCGTAGGCGATGGCGATCAGGACGGCGGCCAGGGCCAGCCATGGCCGCCAGCGATCCAGGAAGACGGGCGCCTGGTCCGCCCCCGAGATGGCCTCCGCGAACTCCACGGCTGGCTGCGGGACGCGGCGGGAGACCACTGCCGTGAGCAGCACGTTGGCGAAGTAGAGCACCGCGCTCACGAAGAGAAGGGTGCCGCCGATCCCCACGAGGGGCAGCAGGGTCTGCCACTCGGGCTGCATGTAGGAGACCTGGCCGATCATGGTCCGGCGCGGCATCCCACGGAGCCCCAGCTCGTGGAGCGCCGGCGAGAAGATCATCATCCCCGCGAACCAGAGCCAGACCTGCCCGAGGGCCAGGCGATGGCTCCAGAGCGGACGCCCGGCCAGGTGCGGGATCAACCAGTACGTGATGCCCATGAAGGTGAGGGTGACCGCCGTGCCCACCGTGAGATGCAGGTGGCCCACGATGTAGGCCGTGTTGTGCACGATCATGTTGACGTTGAACGAGGCGTTGATGAGGCCGCCGATGCCGCCGAAGGCGAAGAGCACCATGGCGAGGACCTGCGCGGCCACGGAGGGGTCCGCCCAGGGGAGCTTGCGGAACCAGGCCACCCAGCCCGTTCCGCCGCGCGCCCGCCCCGCCGTCTCCAGCGAGGCCACGACGTTGAAGAACGTGAGCAAGCTGGGGAAGAAGACCGCGAAGGTGAGCAGGGCGTGCAGTAGCTTCCATCCCTGGTGAATGCCGGGGTCCGTGTACTGGTGATGGATGCCGATCGGTGTCGAGAGAATCAGGAACAGGATGAACGAGGTTCGGGCCATCGGGTCGCTGAAGAGCTTGCCGCCGGCCTGCCGCGGCACCAGCGTGTACCAGGACAGGTACGCGGGCAGCAGCCAGAAGTAGACGATCGGGTGACCGGTGAACCAGAACAGCGTCCGGGCCAGCAGCGCGTCGGTGCCGGCCACCAGATCCAGCGACCACGGGATGACGACGAGCAGCATCTCGACGGCGAGGCCCAGGGAGGCGATCGTCCACATGGCGAAGGTGACGAGCGACATGAAGGCCGGCAATGGCGTCCGGACCCCAGGGTGCCGCGCTCGCCAGGCGCGCCAGGTCAGCACGAGATTCAGCGTGACCAGCCAGGTCCCGACGACCACCAGCGTGAGGCCGATGTAGAACGCCCAGTGCGCCTTGAGGGGCGGGTAGAAGGTGAACATCACCGTCGCCGCATTGCCGACGAGCGGAACGGCGGCCAGGACCAGCCCCGCCACCATCAACCAGAAGGTCACCCAGCCCAGCGTGGGGCTGGCCAGGGCCGTCCCCAGCGACCGGCTCATGACGAAGGGCAGGAAGCCGCTGATGAAGAACGTGGTCCACACCAGGGCGTTGAGCACGCCGTGGATCGACAGGCTGTGGTAGTGGGAGCGGATCACCGGGGCCAGGGACGAGTAGATCTCGACACCGGCGTAGCCCAGCGCCTGGAAAAGGCCGGTCGTCACGCCGCCGAACAGGGCGACCAGGGCCACGATCAGGTTGGCGACGGCCAGCCGCCGGTCTGCCGGCGTCACCGTCTCGGCTCGACGATGATCTTGCCGGCCATCGTGTGGTGCGCGATGCCGCAGTATTCGTGGCAGATGATCGGGTACTCCCCCGGCGTGTCGAAGCGCGCCTGCGCGTGAGAGATCTGCCCGGGCAGGAGCATCACGTTGATGTTGTGCCGGGGGATCAGGAGCCCGTGCACCAGGTCCTGGCTCGTCGCCCAGAAGTGGACGGTGGAGCCGGCGGGCACGCGGATCTCGTTGGGCGTAAAGGACCAGATCCGCGCGGTCATCCGGACCTCGTACTGCCCCGGCGCGATCTCGACGACGCCTGGCTCCTTGAAGAGCGGGTGCTCGGCGACTCTCCTGGGATCGATCCGGCCCTGGTCGCCGGTGACGTTGATGCCGGCCCCGAAGGCGGCGACCGCGAGCGCGGCGAGCATGCCGACCGGAATGGCGAAGCTCGGAAGGATCCAGGCCAGCTCCCACAGGTACACGGTCGTGGACCGCCGCGTGACCATCCGGTCAGCTCCTCCAGATCCGGAGGTAGGTGTTGATCCAGAACGCGGCGAGGATCGCCAGGTAGATCAGGATGAAGAGCAGGGCGCCGCGCGGCTGCGGCTCCCGCTCGTCCTCGGTGTCGTGCACGGGCCGTAGGTACGCTACGACGGCTTTGATGTCAAGCCAGCCGCTGCGGCATCACGGCAGCAACGACGACGCCGGACAGCAACGTCAGAACGGCGACGATGTGAATGGCGGCCCCGAAGCCGACGAAATCGGCCACAGCGCCGGCCAGCAGCGCGCCCACCGCATAGCCCAGGTCGCGCCAGAAGCGATAGACACCGAGGCTCGAGGCGCGCCAGGCCGGCTGCGCGTGGTCGGTAATCGCGGCGAGGAGCGTGGGGTAGACCATGGCCGTCCCCAGACCCTGGAGAGCCGCGCCCACGAGCCACGCCGCATAGTGCGGCATGAGGACAGTGAGCCAGATCCCGGTTGCCTGAACCACCATGCCCCAGGCGATCAGGCTCTTGCGGCCGAAGCGATCGGAGAGCGGACCAGTGACGACCTGCAACACGCCCCAGACGGTGGGGTAGACGGCCTTGACAACACCGATGCGCGCGACGTCCAGGCCGTGGGCGGCAAAGAAGAGCGGGTAAATACCCCACGACATGCCGTCGTTGAGGTTGTTCACCAGACCGGCCTGGCAAGCAGCGAACAGGCCCACGTTCCGGAAGCTGGTGACCGCGAAGATGCGTCCAAACGACAGCCCCCGGACCGGCGATGACCGTGTCGCCGCCATCGGCTCCAGCGTCGTGTAGGCCTGCGTCTCCCGCGCGAAGAGCACCGACAGCGCGAGCCCGATCACGGCGATGGCGATTCCCAGATAGAACGGCTCGGGCCGGAGCCCGTACACCGCAGCAAGGTACCCGGTCAGCCAGGACATCAGGCCGACGGAGACGTAGCCGGCGAACTCGTTCAGCCCCAGGGCAAGTCCGCGCCGGCGCGGGCCGACCAGATCGACCTTCATGATCACGGTCATCGACCAGGCCATGGCCTGGTTGGCGCCGAGGAGCACGTTGGCGACCTGGATCCACCACCAGGCGGGCGCGTAAATGATGAGGAATGGGACGGGCAAGGCCAGCAGCCAACCGACCACGAGGATGGGCCGGCGGCCGATACGGTCGGACATGCGGGCGGCCACCAGGTTGATCACCGCCTTGGTCACGCCGAAGCTCACGATGAACGACGTGATGGCGGTCTTCGAGGTCAGCCCGAACTCCTGCTCCCCCAGGAGTGGCAGGATCGTCCGCTCCAGCCCCACCATGGCGCCCACGAAGGCGTTGATGAGGACGAGCAGCGAGAACTGCGGCAGGTTCTCGCGGAGCCCGAGCCGAATCCCGCTACTCGAGGCCCAGGTTCCGCCGGCGATTTGCGGCGAACCCCACGGGTTGAGGCGGCAGGTCGGCCAGCACAAACCTGACGAAGTCGGGCCTGGACACGACCTGCAGCGCCGGGTTGAAGCGACGCTCGAAGCCGATCGTCGATCCCGGCTTGCCACTGAGCCCCTTGCCGCAGGCGGCACCTCCGAAGTGCGCCGGATACACTTCGATGTGGTCGGGAAGCTGCAGGAGCTTGCCGTGCAGGCTGTCGTAGAGTTGGGAGGCCAGCGTGGTCTCCACGCCGTCACCCAGCAGGTCGGGACGCCCGACACCACCCGAGAACAACGTGTCCCCGGTCAGGACGAACCACGGCTCGGGCGCCCGTGTGAGGTCGGTGACGACCAGCGAGATGCCGTCGGGTGTATGGCCGGGGGTGTGAAGCACCCGCACTCGCACGTTGCCCAGCTCGTGCTCCTCCTCGTCCTCTACGGGCACGTGGGGGAACCGAACGTCGGCGGACGCGTGCTGGAGCACGGAGGCGCCCGTCGCCGAGGCGAGCTTCCGCGCGCCGGACAGGTGGTCCGCCTGGACGTGCGTCTCGAAGATATGGGTGATCCGCATCCCCTTCTGGCCGGCGGCTTCGAGGTAGGGCTCGATCTCCTGCTGTGGATCCACCACAGCGCAGGCAGCTGCGCCGCCTCAGCCGAAGAGGTAGCTGGCGCAGCCGGTCTTGGGAACGAGAAACTGTCGGAAGATCATGGTGCCCCCTTCCAGGCTCGGATGTTGAGGCTCTCGAGCTCGTATTTGTCCGCCTTCCGCTGGCCCGACGCGCCCTCGAACGGCTTTCCCCGCCAGGTCACCTCGACGTTCCGGAACCCGGCCTGCTCGATCAA